>JBLNFG010000601.1:0-6573 GCA_050263495.1 Myxococcales bacterium
CAATTCCGGCGGGATCCACCGGACCGGTTCGTCCCTCAACCACGTACGCTGACGTCGAGCGAAGATCCGCGTCTTTCTCGCGATTGCATCCAAAAGCCGCTCGACGTTGATCGCATCGAGACGAGCCGCATCGAGACGAGCCGCGTCGAGACGAGCCGCGTCGAGACGAGCCGCGTCGAGACGAACCGCACCGTCCGTGACGGCCTGTGCACCTGGCGCGAGCTCATCGCGTGTGACTGCGACGCTTTCGCGTAAAGCCTCGTAGACCTCGCGGTATCCAACCGAACCCATTGCGCGCGCAGTGCCGTAGCCGCGCCGGCACAAACCAAACACTTCTTCGAGCAGGCCATGTTCGAGCATGAGCGCGGCACGCCTGTGAATACGTTCGTCGAGTTCTGCGCGCTCGCGCTTCACACCGATTAGTTGGAAGGGCCGCTTCGGTTCGCGAAAGCCGTGCTCGGCTTGCCATTCGCTCATCTTCTTGCCGGTGAGTTCGAATACCTCGAGCGCACGGCTGACGCGGACGAAATCGTTGGGAGCGAGTTTCGCAGCCGTTTCCGCATCCACGGCGGCGAGCTTGGTGTGCAGCGCGGCGCGCCCCTGCTCGTCTGCGATCCGTTGGTACTCCGCGCGCAAGCTTGCGTCTGCGGCAGGAGCCGGTGCTAAGCCGAAAAGCAACGCACGCACCCAAAGAAACGATCCGCCGCACACAATCGGTCGTTTGCCGCGTGCGACGATGCGTTGAAGCGCGTCTTCGGCTAATCCAGCCCACCTGGCCGCATCGATGTCGTCGAGCGGATCGTGTGTCCCCATCAGGTGGTGCGGAACTCGTGCCAGTTCTTCCGCCGTGGGCTTGCCCGAGCCCACATCAAAGTGCCGGTAAATCTGCACGCTGTCGGCACTGATGATCTCGGCGTCGAGTGTCTCGGCGAGTACCAGGGAAAGCTCCGTCTTTCCCGATGCCGTGGGACCAACGATGACGAGCAACGGCTCGTTCTCGGGATGCGCCGCCAAACCGGTCACCACCTTAGCGTTTCCTCGATGCGCGTTCGAGTTCAGCCCATGCCACCTGGGATAGGATGGGGCTGCCGTGCTTGCTCCGAACGCCCTCCTCTAGCCCACAGAGGGCCAGCAGCAGGGTCTGTGCCTGCGCGTCACTCAGAATTTCGCCCGCGCGAATTGCCGCCAAGCAAGCCATATTGCGCAATGCGTGTTCCAGCGCGAGGGCAGGGGCGCCATGCGGGTCGAGCAATTCCGCGAGTACAACGCGCAGTAGTTCCTCGGGTGCAGCTCGTTTGAGTTCGCGAGGTGTCGCGTGGATGCTAACGCGATCCTTGCCTCGGACTCGAAGATCGAACCCGAGTGCGCCGAACAGCGCGCTTTGACTCTCGACGCACGCCAGTTCTTTTGTCGACACCTCGATCACGGTCGGAAATAGCAGGGCTTCCGAGCGCACCCCCCGCTGCTCGTAGTTTGCACGGTAGTTGGCATAGACGACGCACTCGTCAGCAGCGTGTTGGTCAACCACGACGATGCCCTCTGCATCGGATTCACACACCAGGTACTTCAACCGCACCTGCGCCAGCAACCGCAGTCGCGTGCCCTCGCTGGCACTGGCATTGAGCTCGGGTTGGCTATTCCGATTACTATCCGAACGCTGCCCCGCTGCTGCGCCAAGCAGATTTAGCGGTGGGTTCAGCATGGTCGCCGGAGCTGGCTCATCGTCGCCCGCATCCTCTTCTTCACCCATCGTTTGGTCGAGCAACGCAGTTGCTGGCTTACCAGCGAACTGACTCAGGCTGGGCTGGATGCTGCGCAACGGCGCGTTACGTGGCGGCTGATTGGGACTCGGCACCTCTGCACGGGTCTCTGCTGCATCCTCGGTGCTTGGCGGAGATGGGGTTGGCTTTCGCTTCTCGATCCCTAGGGGAGGATTGGGGGTTTGTGCGTCGCAATCACGGTCGTGCGCGATTTCGCAGGCGGTGGCGCTCACGTTGCCGTCAGCTGGCGTTCGGTGCGGCTCCACGCCGTGTCTCGCTGCATGCACGAGATCATTCGCGTCACGCCCCGACGCGGAGTGTGCCGCACGTCGCTCTGGCACGAACGGCTCGACTTCACGAGTGCGGTTCGGCACGAACCCACGTTCCACGGGCAGCAGGTTCGCGGTTCCCGGCGTTGGTGCACGCTGATTGCGTGCCCCACGTGCGGCGACGGGAAGGCCCAAGGTCGCGCTGAGCTCCCGCGACACGATGGCAAACACGGCGTCACTTAGGGCACGCGGATCGACGAAGCGCACCTCACTTTTCTGCGGGTGGACATTCACGTCGACGAGTTCGCTCGGCAGATCGATGTACACGACCCCTCGCGGATACGTCCCCGAAGAGAGCGCGCCGCCGTACGCTTGCGCCACTGTTGCGGCAATCATTCGATCCCGAATGACGCGACCATTGACCAACAGCCACAAACCTTGCGCACCAGATCGCGCCCGTTCCGGTCCAGATAGATGGGCTTCGAACCGCAGGGGACCACGTTCGCCACGAACTTCGGTCAACGGCTCCTCTCCGAGCAGCTGTAAGACCCGTTCGCGACGGCTTGCCGTTCGCAATAACTCGCGGACCTTACGACCATCGCGCTCGAGCGTGAACGTTACGTCGGGACGCGCCAATGCAGCGCCTTCCACCGCCGCCGTGATATGCGCAGATTCGGTACCGGTCGAACGCAGGAACTTGCGACGCGCGGGCACGTTGAAGAACAAGTCCTTGATAATTACCGTCGTTCCAATCGGCATCCCCTCGCGGCGAATCATCGGAGTCTTGCCGGCTTCGACGTCGACGCAGCATCCGTGGTCGTGGTCTTTGCTGCGGGTGCGCAGTGTGAATCGACTCACGGACGCGATGCTGGGCAGTGCCTCACCACGGAAGCCAAAGGTAGCTAGTTGGTTCAGGTCGGAAATATCACGAAGCTTACTGGTTGCATGGCGCTCGACGCAGAGCGCCGCATCTTCCTCGGTCATGCCGATGCCGTCGTCACGAACCGACAGCTGCTCGATACCACCACCGGAACAACCCACGTCACAGCGGCTAGCCTGCGCATCGATCGCATTCTCGATCAATTCTTTCGCGGCACTCGCCGGTCTTTCTACTACCTCGCCTGCAGCAATCTGACTGGCTAACGCTGGAGCAAGGATTTGAATGCGTGCCACGGGAGCAAGCACACCAGACGGATACTTAGCCCGCAACCTATCGAGTGCAGTTTTTCATACTCTCAAAGTAGGCCGGAGCGCTCGGCAGCTTCTCGGATGCCGCCCCCCACCTGAACGCTCGCTTCAAGCACGTGTGTGGCGGCTCCGCGAACTTCCTCCGGGGCCTGGCTCATTACGTAGCTTTTTCCCGCGACTCGGAACATGGGCACATCGTTCACCCAGTCCCCAACCGCAACCACCTGGTCCAACGTCACGCCGTGGTACTTGGCCAACCACTCAGTAGCCGTGCCCTTGTCGATATCTGCGCGCCTCACGAGCAGCGCCCAACCGTTGTTTTTGCCTGAGAGCCGCAGTGGGAAGGTCGCTGTCTGAAGCTGCTTGGGTAGCGAGCTCGGAGGGGCAGCAGCAAGGCCTGCAATGACCGCATCTACCTCGGTCTTGTCACCAAGAGCCACGATCGCGGAAAGCTGCTGCAGCGTGGACCAACCTTCGATTGAGGTCACGTTCTTCACCGCCACAGTTCGCTCAGACCACGTGCGCAGATACGCTAAGTAGCGATGGCCTGTTGGATCGTGGACGATCGTGTCCGAAGCAAACGCGAAGGTTGCGAGATTGACCTGGGCCAACAGCTGTCGCAACTGCTCCGCGGCTTCATTATCGAGGGTGGCAGCGAACAGGTCAGTACGTGTACTGACCTGGACGATGTGCGAGCCGTCCACGCATGCGACGGGTCCTTCAAGCTGCAGTTGCTGAGCGATCTGTCGCGTACCGGAGTACATGCGCCCGGTGCAAATGCACACCGGTATACCGCGACGCTGCAGCAACGAAATTGCTTCCGCATCCGACCGATGAACTCGCCCGGTCGAATCAAGAAGCGTTCCGTCTAGATCAGTGACGAGCAAGAA
Organism: Myxococcales bacterium; assembly: GCA_050263495.1. GTDB lineage: Bacteria > Myxococcota_A > Polyangia > Polyangiales > Polyangiaceae > FEN-1139. The sequence continues at coordinate 4,108 of JBLNFG010000601.1, forward strand.
CCGTAACTATGCCGAAGGGAGGGCGGCCGCTTCCACGGACACCTTCTTCTTGGTACGGGACTTGTAACCGAAGGTCACGACTCCATCGACGAGCGCGAACAAGGAGAAGTCCTTTGCGACTCCCACGCCGCGGCCAGCCGAGATGGACTCGCCTACCTGCCGAACAATGATGCTACCTGCAGTCACGAACTGACCGCCGTAAACCTTGGTGCCTCGGTACTGTGCGTTCGAGCCACGACCGTTGCGCGATGAGCCGCCGCCTTTTTTGTGTGCCATCGAAGTACCTCGAAGTTAGCCAGAGATGCCAGTGATTTGGACCGACGTTAGCTTCTGTCGATGACCGTTCTTGCGGTGATGCTTCTTGCGCCGCCTGAACTTGAAAACGACTAGCTTCTCGTCGAGGTCATGCGAGACGATCTTGCCAGTGACTTTGGCGCCCTCGACGAAGGGAGCGCCGAATTTCAGCGTCGAATCGCCAACCGCCAAAACTTCACCAAACACGATCTCAGCACCAGGCTCGCCAACAAGCTTTTGCACTTGAATGACGTCGCCGGTGGTGACGCGAAATTGGTGTGCTCCGGAACGAATTACTGCAGTTGCCATGGGAATGGGGTCGCGAAGGCTAGCTCAGCGTTCTCGAGGTGCAAGCCACATCCCGGGCAGCCTGATGAAAGATCTAGGACGGTGGCCCGAGAAGAATCCTCCGGGGGCGCGCCAGGCCCGTGCTTACGCCGCTCAAGACCCAAGATTTCTCGCAAAACCAAGAAAGTCGAACGGACGGAAGGGGTGGGTCTCTTGGCCTAGCCGGTCAAGTTCGGTTCGTCAGTAGGGTACTGTGCCACACTTGGGGCGCTCGCGGTTGTTCACTCAAGGCCACGCCGTTGACCGACGCTCGTCGTTCCCCCAAAGTCCCCCCCGAAATCGAAGCGGCCGTCGTCCATGCGCTCGATGTTGGCGGTCTGGCACTCGTCGTTGCGCGCGCAGCTTCGGTTTCTTGGATGAATAGCGCGGCTTGTAAGCTCCTGGATCAGGCGGAACAGGAGCTCGAGCTGCAGGCAACCGGGCACGCCAATGACGGGTTATCGCCCAGTTTCGATTCAAGACTCTCTCTGGCGATTCTCGAAGCATCGCGCGCGCAGGATGCGGACGTTGGGCTCGACGCGTTTGCGACGGAGACTGCTGTCAAATGCAGGGACGGCAGCCGATTGCCAATTGCCATTGCCGCGACAAGCGTGGGTGGTTCCAGCGCGAGTGCGCTCGGATTAATCTCGGACCTGCGCGCTGACACAAGTGCTTATGACGCGGTCCGTCGCTCAGAAGAACGGTTCGAACGGCTCGTCGAGTCACTCGCCGCGAGTGTGTGGATTTTGCGTGAGCACCGCGTCATCTATGCCAATCGGGCCGCAGCCAAGTTGCTTGGCGTCGATCGCGCGCTGTTGATTGGCGTCGATATTACCGAGCTATTGCACCCCGACGATGTTCCGGGATTCATCGATCACCTCGGACGGGTTGAACGCGGAGAGAACGTACTGCCACACGAGTATCGTGCCGTGAGTCGGGTGGGAGCGGTGACAATCGTTGAGTTTAGCAGCGTGCTGTTGGAGTACGACGGGGAATCCGCGGTCTTGAGCTTCGGTCGAGATGTCACCGAACGAAAGCGCGAAGAACAGCGGCTGCTGCAAGCTGACCGCCTGAGTGCTTTGGGAATGCTTGCAAGTGGCATGGCACACGCGATCAACAATCCGCTCACGTACGTCCTACTGAATCTCGATCACCTCTCTCGGAAGCTTGGCAGCGCCACCCACGATCCGGAGTCACTCGCCGATACTATGGCACGTCTCGCGGAGGCTCGTGAGGGCGCAGAGCGCATGGCGATTATCGTGAAGCGCATGCGCGCCTTTGCGAGGACCGACGAGTCTTCGCCGCGCGTTCTCGATTTGCGAACGATATTGGAGTCGGTTGTGGATCTGATCGGTCACGAGGTACATCACCGCGGCCGGCTCACGACGCGGTTCGAGAGCGTTCCCCCGGTGTTGGCCAACGAGTCCAAGGTCGAACAAATCTGTTTGGGCTTACTTTTATTCGCAGCACAGATGCTACCTGACGATGCAGAAAAACGTCACGAGGTGCGGCTGTCGCTCCAGGCAGACGAACGGAAGTTCGCCGTGCTAGAGGTCGAGTGTGAGGGTTGCCACGTTACTGACAGCGAGATTGCGCGCTTGTTCGATCCCTTGACGTCGCGCGAAGACGGCAAGGCGCTCGGATTCGGGCTCTCTGTATGCCGGGCGTTGATCGAACAGCTTGGCGGACAGATCGAAGCAGAGTCGCTGCCAGGGACCGGTTTGCGGCTGCGCACAGTTATTCCTTACGTGCCAACACAGCGGGCCGTCGAATCAAAGACCCCCTCGAGTCGCCCTTCATCCTTACCGCCAGCCCCACCGGGCAAAGCCCGGGTGCTCGTCGTTG
>JBLNFG010000602.1:0-8299 GCA_050263495.1 Myxococcales bacterium
CCTCTCTCTTGGGATGAAGCTCGATAATTGGCCACAAATGCTCGAGCGCTGGAAGCAGCAGCAAGCCCAAGGATAGGGCCTAATAGCCCGAGAGGAGATTCGATCTCATGCGACACCGCAAATCTGGACGCCAATTCGGCAGAAATACCTCGCACCGGAAGGCGATGTTGCGGGCGCTCACCGCGAACCTGGTCGCCCACGAACGCATCGAAACCACTGAGGCGAAAGCCAAGGAGTTGCGTCGGGTAGCGGAGCGCCTCATCACCCGCGCGATGCGTCTCGGTACCGTTGCGTTTACGCCACAAGACAAGCTCAACGTCGCTGACCGCGCGCGAAGGCTTGCTGTGGAGCGCCAAATCTCGCAATACCTGCGCCGCTTTGGTGCAGTGTCGAGCGAGGAGTTGGGCAAAGTTGATCTAGTGGAGAAGGTCTTCGTTGATTTGGCTAAGCGCTTCCAGGGACGTCCTGGTGGCTACACGCGAATCATTAAGACGGGTCCGCGCCGCGGCGACAATGCTCCGATGGCTATCATCGAGTTCGTCGTTCCTGCGTCGGCCTAAACCAAACTCCAAACAAGTCCGTAGAATTGCATCGCAGCGCGTCGCCCTTTGCGGGGTGGCGCGCTAGGTGTTTTTGGTCACTGAGAACTTCATTGTCTGCCCGTTTTGGCAGAATGGCTCTCGTGGTTACACAGCCGCCTGCGTCGCCTGCCCGGCAGAGCTGGGCGCCGTGGCACTAGATTGAGTCTTTCGCTTCGGGTGCCGCCTCCATGCGTGCGCAAAGACTCGGCCCGAACGGCCCCGTCTGGCTGATGGCCGATACCTGAGGGCCTGGTTGCCTCTGCCTCTGCGGCTGGCAGGTTCGGGTCTTTGCGACGGTATGGTTAGCTCGAGCGGCGTTGTGCGGTGCAGTGGATACCGGCGCATCCGTCGTTGCGCGCCGGATCTAAAGGTCCTCAAAGGGATCGCGCCGTCTAGGCGGCGGTGCATCTTCGGGAGTGCTCGGCTCAGCCTCGGGCGCGTCCAAAGTGACGACGCGCGCAGGGGCTGGCGCCTCTTCCGCGAGCGACACCTCACTGGTGGGCTTCGGTTCGGCTTCGATGGCTTGCGCGGGGGTCGACTGTTGTTTGCGGCGAGCTTTGCGGGTCCGCGCGTCGCCCTGATTCGGCTTCGTGCCGTCGTCGTGTTCCGGGTGCAGTGCGTCGCTCGCCCCAACTTGCCGCGGCGCTGGTTCCCCTCGGCGACGCAGGAGTACGAAAAGGATCGCGACGATCGCGATCACGCCTACGGCTCCGCTCGTCAGCCAGCGGACGCGGACCGTCCTTTCGTCTAGCGCCTGCCGATCTCCCGCCGATAGCAGGTCCTTGGCGCGTCGATTCGCGGGGTCCATCTCGGCTGCTGTTTGCAGCAGATAAGCGTCGACGACTCCCGCTTGCAGTAGCTGCTCCGCGCGGATCGTATCCCGAAGGCTGCGCGCTCGCTTCTGCAGCGCCGGATCGGTGGCTAGCCGCTCCACGCGAACCAGCGCCGCTTCGGCCACGCTGGGTTGCTTGGTCGCGACTTGTTCGGCATAGGCGAAGTAACCCGGTGCGAGCAGATGCGCTTTCTCCAACTGTGGCGAGTGAGCAAGCAATGCGTCGAACGCAGCCGCCATCTGCTCATAGCGACGTTCTGAAGCGGCCTTGAGCCCCTCATCCATCAGGTCATAGACCTTTTTGGCGTGCAATCGGTCGTATTCAAAGAAGAGCTCGCGCGCCGTACGATCCCAAGACCAATCCCGGCGCGGACGACGCCCGACGACGTTCTCGTAGGAGTCCCGGAGCTGCCACAGCCCAACCTCGCCAAGCATCGCGATGGCTTGCCGTGCTGCCTCGCGGATTTGGAACCGCTCGCTGCTGGCATACGAGACGATAATCCGCGCCGCATCGGGATCTTTGGTGCGACCGTAGGCGCGCAAGATGTCCGCCAAGCACTCGAAACTGTTGGTTCGAATTGCCTCGCTTGGAACGCCTTTGCCCAGACGATCCAGCTGACGCTCGGCCCAGCGCGCCACCTTCTCTGCTCGATGACGTCGTGCTTCAATGAGGGCCGCGACCGCACCATCGCCCAACTCTGCCAGACGGTTCTGCACGTCAACGCGCACGAATTCGCCAAAACGCACGTAGATCTCGATGAGACCGCGCGCGGCGTACACGTTGCCAACGTGTGTGAGCATGCGGCTCAAGCCGATGAGCTCGATCAGGTCACGCCAACCTTCGTCTTTCGGCCGCGCTTGCTCCACCAGCTGCACCAAGAGATCGACGCGACGGCTACCACGTGCTTCCTCTGCCCCGTCGCCCTCCGGATCCGCGTCGCGGCGGGACTTCTCTCGGACCGCCGCGAGCGCACGCTTCATGCGATCGCGATCCGCGCGCCCCGCCAACTTGTCGAGTCGACTCAGGATGGCTGCGACAGACTTGGACTGGACTTGCAGCACGTCTCGCGCTGCCTCGCGCCGCTCCTCTAGCTTTTCTGACCGCAGCGCCAGTAGCAGCGCATCCAGATCGTCCAGCTCGCTCTGCGTCGACGGGGGAGGATCCAGCTTTGGGATAGGCGTAAGCGGGGGCAAGTCGCGCTCTGCGACGGTCGAGCTTAGTGCCGGAGTCGGCCCAGCCGCGCGCGCTTCAGCTGCGAATCCGCACACAATCAAGCCTAGTACACTGAGTCCGCAGCCCAGCCTGCGCAGTGGGATGCTCCTGCGCATCAACGTTTCTCTCGGACCAACGACACGCAGCGCTTCCATCTCGTCTACGGCGCTAATCGACGATGCGGAAGTCCGAGTGTTCGCCGGTGTAGCTGCGCCAACGCGTGTCGACTCGGTCAACCCGCGCTGCGCTTGGCCCCTTCTGAGCCCAAACGTGTAGCTCGCGCACGCTTGCCTCTTCACCTTCGGCAAGCATCTCGACGCAACCGTCGCTGCGATTCTTCACCCAGCCGCAGACTCCAAGCCGCCGAGCTTCGCGCTGCGCCGAGGCCCGAAAGTACACGCCCTGCACGCGACCACGGACCAACATGTGAAGCTGTTTCAAGGCCATTTGCGTCCGATACGTAGCGAACGCGCGTTCAAGGGGCAACCGCGATGATGGATCGCGGGTGACAATCCGATGAACGCGATATGCAGAACTGCGCTGGATGCGATGATTTCCAACAACGGTCAGACGTCTGGTCGGTCGGTTGTTCCGGCTTCCTATGGAAATCTGGCACGCTTCGTGTTTGCATGGCGTCGTGCCAAGCCGTCACAGCAACCGACCGCCCCAAGCGGCGCCAATCAAGCGAGCAGAGCTTGAGGACGCGTTGCGACGCGAGTCACGGATCGCACAGGCGCTGCGCGAAGTTGGCGCAGCACTGGGTCCGAGTGAAGACTTGGATGACGTTCTGGAATTGGTCCTAGAAAAGACCCAGGAGCTGCTCGAAAGCGAGCGCGCGACGCTGTTCTTGCTCGACGAGACGACAGGCGATCTGGTCAGTCGAATCGTTGGTGGCGGCCAAGTGCGATCGGTGCGCATGCGCGTGGGCTACGGAATTGCTGGCTACGTCGCACAGACCGGCAAAACGCTTCGAATCCGCGATGCCTATGCCGATCCGCGCTTTGAATCGGAATGGGATCGGCTTACGGGATTCAAGACGCGCAGCATGCTCGCGACGCCGTTGCGCAACCACCTCGGTGCAACGATCGGTGTGCTTCAGGTCCTCAACAAGCAGGGCTCGGCAGAGTTCACGGTAGATGACGAGGAGTTGCTGGTCGCGCTCAGCACGCAAGCCGCGATCGCCATCGACAACTCGCGTCTGGTGTTGCGGCTCAAGGAGAAGAACCGTCAACTGCTCGATACCCAACTGGCGCTCGAGCGACGCGTGCGCGACTTGCAGTTGTTGTTTGAATTGGAACGGGCAACGGCTCGTCCTGACAGTCTGAAGGCCTTGGCCGAAGCGGTTCTGTCGCATGTCGTGGGCGCGTGCGGAGCCCTCGCTGGCGCTATGGTCGTCGCCGAGGAAGACGGCGAAGAGTTCCTGCTGTTCCTGAGTCACGAGTCCGGATCGCCCAACCTCGTCAGTCAGCGTGTTCGTTCCTCGAACGGGCTGCTTTCGTTGGCCACGCGCGAGCGCGAGGTGCGCCTGCTCGGTCCAGCCGAGCTGTCGAGTTTTAATCTCGACGTCGAGCTAGACTTCGACGTTCACTCCGCGATTGTGGCCCCACTCGAGGGCGAAGACAGCGCCTATGGCGCGCTCGGCTTGTTCGACCAAACCTTCCCCTCCACGTTCGGCGCCGACGACGTTGAGCTCGTTAAGCTCGTATCAGCAAACGTCTCGACGGCGTTGCGTCTGTACCGCGCCGCAGTAGCGCGTGAGCGCAGCGAGCGGCTTACCGCGATTGGAAGTCTGCTTTCGCAAGTCGTACACGACTTCAAGACGCCGATGGCCGTGATCAGTGGCTACGCGCAGTTGATGGTCGACGCAGACGATCGCGTTCAGCGCGCAGAGTACGCCGAGGAGATCATTCGGCACTTCGAGATGGTGGCGTCGATGCAACGCGAGGTGCTGGAGTTCGCTCGGGGTGACCGCGTCCTATTCGTGCGTCGCATCCACCTCGGTCGATTCTTCGACGAGCTCACGCGTCAAATCCAACGCGAGTTGGATGGAACGAACATCGAACTCAGTGTGGATATCGACCGCAAGGCGATTGTAAGATTCGACGAAGGTCGGATGACCAGGGTTCTGCACAACCTGGTTCGGAATGCGATTGAGGCCATGTCCACCGACGGTGGACGACTGAGCCTGGTCGGGCGCACCGAACCCGACTCGCTAATCTTCGAGGTCCGAGACACGGGTCCCGGCATTCCGCCCGAAATCGAGCAGACTCTATTCCAGTCCTTTGTCACGGCAAACAAGGTAGGTGGCACCGGGCTCGGTTTGGCCATCGTCAAGAAGACCGTCGAAGAACACGGCGGAAACGTCGAGGTGGAATCGAGCAATCAAGGGGCTTGCTTCCGCATTCGTATCCCCCAGCGTGTGGAGCCCGCGCCAAACCCGCAAGGGGTCGATCCGCAAACTGGACGCTCCAAACGAGCTTCGGCTCGTCCGCCTCCGCGCAACCCAGTGTAAACCCGACACGAGTGACACCCTCTACTCCCGCTCAGGTTCACGCCGCACCAAACGTCGTCAAGCGGCGCTCGACGAGGCTGCCGCGGTCGGCAATGAGCCGCGTCTTGTTCGCCTTTGCCGTTCTGGCGCTGGGCTTCTTGTCCGTTGCAGGCTGGGCCGTGATTGCCCTGCGTGACTCCGCGCAGAAGAACCAGCTCGTGCGCCTGGGCTACCTCCCGCTGACGCGCACGTTGCGTGACCTGGTGACCCTGCAAGATACCTGGAACGCGCAACTCAATCACATTACTACGGCGCGCAACCCGTCGGATGCGCGCGTCTGGTTTGACTCGGCGTTGCGAATCGGTCGCCCCAAGAAGTTCACCGAAGCGCGACATGCAATCGTCATGACGCTCGCCAAGTCGACGGATAGTTCGGTGCGTGCAATTGCCCGTGACTTGTTGGCGGATATTGCGCGGCTCGAACGCAGCCTCGAGCCAGAGGCGGAACTGCTCAAACAATTGTTTGACGCAATTGGGAGCGGTAACCAGGAAAGTGCCGACCGTTTGCGCGACGGGCTGCTCAGGCGAGGACTTGCAACGAGCAAGAGGTTGACCCGTATCGACCAGCGCGTACTCGGCAATGTGGAAGCCGTCTCGGACGAATCAACCACCCAACAGTTTTTCGCGGTTCGCCTGTTGGTCGCGCTGTCCATCCTCACGGGACTGCTTGGCCTCGTCATGGCCATGTACATTCGACGGGTGCTGCGCCCGCTCGGCGAGGTCACGCGTCGAGCACGCGACGTGGCGGACGGAGATCTCTCCCCGCGACAGGTGGTCGATACCGGAGACGAGATCTCCGAGTTGGCCAGCGCATTCGAATCCATGGTCGGCGCTATCGCTGCTATGCGCAAACAGATGCTGGCCACGGATCGTCTCGCGACGATCGGAAAAATGGCAGCGCATGTGACGCACGAGATTCGTAACCCGCTATCGTCGATCGCCCTCAACATCGAAATGTTGGAGGATGAGCTGTCGGCGAACCCCGAGGAGGCTCGGTTACTTCTCGCGGCGGTGCAGAAGGAGCTGGGGCGTCTCACCGCGTTGACGGAACAATACCTGTCGATTGCTCGACATGGCACGACCAAGATCGAGCTAGAGGACTTGCGAACTCTAGTGGTCGAATCTGTGAATTTCGTGAAACGCGAGCTCGTCCGCAAGAACATCGAGGTTGTGTTGAGGGTTCCCGATTCGGAGGTCGTGCTCGCCGTCGATGAGATGCAGATCCGGCAAGCGCTCTTCAACTTGATTCGCAACGCTCAGGAAGCGATGCCGGAAGGCGGAACGGTGTGGATTGAGCTTTCGGAGGACGCTTCCGGCAAGATCGTGTTGTCCGTGGAGGACAATGGCGCGGGGATCGATCCCCAAATTGCGGAGAGCCTCTTCGAACCGTTTGTCACCACCAAGCAGACGGGGACGGGGCTCGGTCTGGCGGTCACGCAGCAGATCGTAAAGAGCCACGGTGGCTCGATTCACTGCGAACAAGGCGAACGTGGTGGAGCGCGGTTCGTGATCGAATTCGGCCGCGCCGAGACGCCCAGTCCAGCCCTCGAGCAAGGCCCGTCTCCATAACCATCGGCGCTCGAGTGCGGCAACGAATACACTGGAAGGCGCGCTGGCCTACGCTACCCTGGGGCGATCCACTATGACCCCGTCCGCGTCTCGAGCCCCCATCACCCTGGTCATTGCCACTTCCAATCTCGGGAAACTGGAGGAGATTCGCAAATTCCTCGATCGACAGCCGATCACACTCGCGCGTCCCGAGGACATTCTTGGGCAACGGATCGAGGTCGTAGAAGATGGGGAGACGTTCGAGGCGAATGCCGAAATCAAGGCGCGCGCCATTGGAGAACGAACGGGCCACGTGACCTTAGCGGACGATAGTGGCCTTGAGGTGGATGCACTCGGCGGGCTCCCGGGCGTTCGCTCCGCGCGCTTCGCAGGTGAGAAGGCAACCGACGCAGAGAACAATCGTGAACTCCTGCGTAGGCTCGACGGCTTGGACCAGACCACTTTGAGTGCCAGGTTTCGTTGCGCCATGGCGCTGTTCGACCCTGCCCGCAATCACGTCGAGCTCACGCATGGCACTTGTGAAGGGCGAATTACGCGCACCCCCCGTGGAACCTTGGGTTTTGGATACGACCCCCTCTTCGAGGTGGCCGAACGGGATCACCGCACGCTCGCGGAACTCGAGACCGAGGACAAGAATCTGGTGAGCCACCGCGGAAAGGCTTTGCGCGCGATGGTGTCTCGCCTGCTCGCGTTCATAGCCCGGCCGTGATCCCGTTACTGCTTGCCAAACAGGTCGAAGTGCCCGCCAAGCTGCAGGGTGACCCAACCGTGAGTCAGTCGATCGCTGCTCGAGGGAATCGCGTTCTGCACGTAGTCGCGAGTGACCCAGTCAGCTTTGCCGAATGAACCGATTCCAAGCGTGAGCATTGGCGAGAGCGAGAAAGCGCGACTGGTGCGGATATCGAGGCCAACGCCGAGCCGCGACTCGAGCGGAGCTTCCGTCAGTTGTAGTTCGACGTCATCTTGGTAATACGCCCGGAAGCGTCGCGCGCCCACGGCGAGATCGAGCACGAGTCCGAGATCGTCCGGATCCGCAGCGAGCCGAAAGCCCACCGCCAAGAAGTCGGATTCGCTCCGTCTCTGATTGTTCGCGATGGACGCATCGGGACTCGAGCCATTGGCGCCCCCAAGTTGAGCCCGTTCCCATCCGAGATAGACGATGTAATTCCGACCAAGCCGGGCACCGACGTCGAATTCAAGCATGGGGCCCGTCGCAGCGACGCTGCTGAAGCTCGAGCCATCGACGTGATCACACGTGGTCTGCCCTTCCACGCAACGACCCCAAAGGTCACCGAAGGGTAAGAAGTAACCGACGCGCATCCCGACCCAGAGCGAAGTGCGAGGCGCGACGTGACGCGGTGGCGCTGGCACCGGGGGTTCCTCGATGGGCAATCGCATCGGGTCGAGCTCGGTCCGCACGTCGTCAGGGGGCTGGCCCGGCGCCGTAGAGCCTGCAGCGCCAGGAGCCACGGTTGGTTTGTCGACGTAATAGACTGGAGCTCCCGTCCCTTCCGCTGCAGGTCGGTTTGAGCCTTCGGGCCACGGAGAAGCTGG
>JBLNFG010000603.1:0-11078 GCA_050263495.1 Myxococcales bacterium
GTGCCGGAGCTGGCGGCTCGGTCTTCGAACGGGTGGAACAGGCTGATCTCCTTCTGACCGGCGAGATGCGTCACCACTCGATTTTGGCAGCAGCCGCTAATGGTCTGAGCGTCGTGGTAACGGATCACACGAACACGGAACGCGGCTATCTGCCACAACTTGCAGACATGTTGCGCCGGCGATTGGGCGACATCCAGATATCGATCGCAAAGAGCGATCGCGATCCGTTGGTTATTGACTAGAGCGCCGTCTCCGGACGGAGCGTCTTGCGTCGTGGTCCACTCTGTTCCCGGGCGGAGCGGTTTACGACGGGGTCACAATCCGGTCGGCACTCGAAGCGATGTTTACGATTGTGGGCTCACACTTCCGAGAGCGTGTGCTGGTGGCTCCGCAAGCGCATTGGCCATGGCTTGGCGCGTGAACGGCTTGGCCAGCAGGCGTGCTCCTCGGTTGATATATTGCGCCAGACGAGCAGAATCTTCGGCGTATCCGGATACGAACACGACGCGCAACTCGGGCTGAATCGCCATGAAGTAATCGACGGTGGCATAGCTCAAGCCGTCTACCAGCATGAGATCCGTCACGAGCACGTCGGGATGCAGACCTTGCTCGTGGAGTTGAATTGCTTGCGAAAGCGTCGCTGCACCCTTAACGAGGTGTCCAAGCGAGGTGAGCATTCGAGTCGTGCTGGCGAAAACCAAGGGATCGTCTTCAATCAGCAACACGGACAGTCCACGCTTCGATTGCATCGTGACGCGCGGAGCAGCTTCCCAACTGCGAACCGAGTCGGGGGATGCAACCGGTAGCCACAAGGTGAAGGTTGTGCCGCACCCTTCCGTGCTCTCGGCTAGCAACGTTCCGCCATTCTGTGTTGCGATTCCGTGGGAAGTCGCAAGACCGAGCCCGGTGCCTTTACCTGGCGGCTTGGTTGTGAAGAACGGCTCGAACAGGTGGCGGCGCACCTCGGCGCTAATCCCTGTACCGGTGTCAGAGGCCGAAATCATGACGTATCGCCCAACCGGAAGCGCCACCATGCCGCGCGACAGCTGCCGGGATTCAGCGCGAATCGTCAAGCGCCCTCCATCCGCCATGGCATCCCGCGCGTTGAGAGCAAGGTTCAGTAAGATCTGCTCGAGATCCGATTCGGACGCCGTCACCAACTCGCAGGAATTGTCACACTCGATCGTGAGATGAATGTTCGTCGGCAAGACACGCGTCAATAGCCGGCCAAGCGACGCAAGTGTGCTTTGTACGCAGGCAGGCCGCTCCGCGTTGGGCACTTGGCGGCGCGACACTGCCATCAGTTTGTTCGTGAGCGCATTACCGCGACCGACACCTCGAAGCACGTCGTTCACCTCGCGCGCCGCTGGGTGATGCTCCGGCAACTGCTCGAGCGCCAGGGCCGCGGCCGCTCCGATCAACGAAAGGAGATTGTTGAAGTCGTGCGCAATGCCACCAGCCAGCCTACCCACGGCATCCATCTTTTGGGTCTGCTGCAAACATTTGGTAAGCTGACGTTGTTTGGTAACATCTCGGCCAATTGCCAAAATGCGCTTACCTTGCGGGGTATCGATCAACGACAGCGACATGTCGACTATTACGCGCTCGTCGCCGCACTGAAGGCTAAAGTCGCGACGTAACGAACCCTGCTCCAGCGTTGAACGGAACGCGGACCGGACCGCCTCGGAAGTACTATCTAACAACCCGCAACGCGGTGCTGCCGATGGCTCCGCCGGCAGAGCACGCTCCATCAGACGTTCGTGCGACGGGCTAACATACAAAGGATTGCCATTCAGCTCGAACGCAGCAACGAAGTCCGTCGTATGCTCGGCGAGTAGCCGGTAGCGCTCTTCGGCATCTCGACAGCGCGCATCGGCCCTACGCGCCTTCAACTCCTGTATGGCTGCGTGCCTCGCCCATTTGTGAGCGCTCCGCACGACGAGCCATGCCACAGCCGCTGCGGAGATCACAGCACCGCTCGTGGCGGTGAGCGCGGCTATCCCGATACTCACGCGTGTCTCGCTGAGGAGCGATAACACACCTACCGAGATTCCTGCCGACGCGGCGCTGACGGTCGCGGTTCTCACGGCGACGCCGCGGAGCTCGCGAGCAGTCTCGCGTTGCAGCCGTTCGATGGCCGATGGCAGATCCCCGAATGGTACTTTCATGGTCGAGTACGGCGGGGATCCTACATCGAGCAGCCGCTGACAGAAAGGGACACGTAAGCATGGGCAGCAGAGTACTCGGCATCTCCAAGCGACGATTTAGACTCGGGTTTCATATCGGCAAGTGCGCGGCAAGGGTGGGCGGCAGAAACTACCAACCACCAGCCGCGCCACGAGAGGAACGCGCCTGGGTGGCCGGTCCCTTCATTACCAGCTGCCACAAGCCTCCCAATAACGGCTTAGCTCAATTCACTTTCGATTTTGTTTGGGGCGGCGCGGCAACGTCAATATCCGCCGTGCCCCACAGAGTGCGTAGAAGAATTCGGCGGTGCACTCACGGCGGGTTCCTCCTGCTCAAAGCGCTTGAACTCTTCGACTAGAGCGTCCCACACTGCCGCTATCCGCGGTACAGAACGCAAAGCGCGATGTCCAACGAGCCACGTCTCGCTCGCGGGTAGTTCTTCGATTGAGGGAGCCAAGGCGGGCGCGTACTCGATGGACGCGAGGCCAGCGGCCCCTGCAAAATTGTGCGGCAAGAGCGCGGCGCCAACGCCTGCTTGCACAGCTGAAATGTGCATCGCGAAATGGCTAGTGCGTAAAACCACAGACGAGGCGGCCACGTACTTGTCGAGCCATTTCGCTGGCGCCAGGCTCTGGAGATCGTCACCCCAGGCCACCCAACTAAGGGCATTCCAGTCGTTCACTTGTCCTAGCTCGTGAGCCTTCTCTACCGTTGTCATCGGCGACCAGGGCCGCTGGCCTAGCTTGACACTCACGAGATCGGACGCTCTTGGACGCTGTCCGCGAATGGCTAGATCGGCTTCGCGTCGACTGAGATCGACGTAGCGCATCGTCGTGTCAACCTCGAGTTGGATTCGAGGATACTCGGTGTGAAGGCGCGCCGCCGCTCGGGGCAGGAACAGCTCCGCCAGTCCGGGAGGCACGCTTAAGCGAACCACGCCTTCCGCCATTCGCTCAACGGCCGAAGAGTCGCGGGCGAAGCGGGCGTGTGCGGCGGCCATTTCCTCGGCCGCGGGTAGTAGCAATTCGGCGTCGTGAGTCGGCACCATCCCTTCACGCGTTCGATCGAACAAGCGGGTCCCAATCGACTCCTCCAGGGCGGCAAGACGTCGACTTAGTGTTGATGGGTCCAAGCCCACGACGACTGCGGCATTGGCGAGTGACCGCTTGCGATACAGCGCGAGAAAGAGACGTACGTCCTCCCAACGCGGTTCTATCGGTTCATGCGTCACGGCAACCATGTCTAATTTCTGGGTAACGAAGCTGAAGCGCGCAAGCCGTGCATTGAGGGGGAGGTCGCCCCAAAGATGCGCATTTTCAAGCCTAGCCCTCAGCTGTCCGGGCGACGCGGTCCCTCGATCGCGCTTACACTCCGCTGCCGTGAGCAAGAGACGTCCCCGATTCCACTCGGAAAAAGGGAGGAGCGGTACCATTGCGGGTGCGCGGGAAGCATGCAGCGAGGATTGCCACCAGTAATCTATTTCGCAGCGGGTCTGCCCTTTGCAGAATTCTCCTGCGAAGCGACGAACAGCCCCGACAACGGGTCATCGCGCAATCCGAGCACTCCGTCTGCGTGGATCCGACGCGCGGTTTCTCGCTATTACACCGCGCTCAATTCAATCTTCAATCTTCGAGCTCATGGCTGACAACTATGCCGCAGCGCGGTGCAACATGACGCGATATCGCTTCAAAGCCGCTCACACGCTGCATCGCGCCGCACTGCGGCTGACTGGTATTCGGGAGCACTGCCGAGCAGCACGGGCCCTCAGCCAGGCTTCGTAGCGATGATTAGCGGCGATGGGGCTGGAACCTGAACCTTACGCACGTCCCGGAAGCCGGCATCGGTGAGCCAGCCGGAGATCTCGGCGAAACTGTAGGCATCACCGCGCTCGCTGACGAGCAACATGGTAACGGCAAATACCATCACGTGCGCCGGTGCCGAGCGATCATCGTCCGCCACCCATTCGGCAATGACGATGGTGCCTCCTGGGGCGAGCGCGTCGAAGCAGCGTTGAATCAACTCGCGACTACGCGACTCACCCTCCGTGTGAATCACGTGGCCCAGAAAGGCGAGATGAAAACCAATGCCCAGCTCTGCGCCAAGTAGGTCGCCCGGGGTGAACGTATACTGCGCTTCGACGTCAAGCTTTGTCGCGATGTCTCTTGCGAGTGGGATAACGGCTTCCCAGTCGACTGCGCGAACATGGGTGCTCTTGGATGCGAGCGCCCATGGCAAGCTCCAAGCAGCGGAACCTGCACCAAGGTCAAGCACCTTCAAGTCCTCGCGCATCAGCGAACGCCGCAGCTTCTGGGCGAAGTGGTGTGCAGCGCGAAAGCTGTTAGCAAACATCGCGGCCGCGAATTCCACGAAGTACTCAGTCGCGGTCTGCTCCTGATCGTAGCGCACGACCGGCGTGCCGGTCTTGACCGCGTCACCCAAGCGCAACCATTTTTCGGTCAGCTTGGATGCCATCAGAAAGTAGTTACTTTCAAGCCCTGTCTTTCGGATCAGGGCGTCCACTTCGCCGTCGTGGGCGGCGGTGAAGATGTCGGTCACCCCCTTTACGTTCCGGTAAACCCCGTTCGTCTTGCGCAAGCAGCCGAGGCCGACCAACGCGTTCAGGATCATTGTCATGCCTCTTTCCGAGGCGTGGCACTGCGCGCAAATCTCTGCTGCGCTTTTCGGCCCCTGTTCTAGTTGGCTAAAGACGCCAAATCTAAGCGCCTGTTCTAGAATCAGCGGCGGCGCACAGCCGTAGCCGTAGGTTAGGATCGCACGGTGAAGAGATCGCAATCGAATGGGTAGCGGAGGTTCCATATTGCCCGACCGTCGCTGATACAACAAACGCGCCCAACATAGAACACAAATAGTATCCTGATCTCGGGTCAGGTTTCCAAGCGCCCCATACTCGTGGAACCATCACCCCAACGTCACAAAGGACAGTACTGCCTTCACGGCTTTGCATCCATTGTGCATCTCACAATCCTCAACAAACGATGGGTGCGCTTAGCCTCTGCTCGAATTAGGGCGATCCGTAATGCTACGGATTGCGCGCACGCCGACAAGCGCCCGATTCACGGAGCTGAACCACCACACAGCAGAGGCGGCGGGGAGGGTTGATGGAGCGAGCAGGGGCTCCGTTGGGTGAGTGAACCAATGGCACTCCGCGAGCAAGCTGGAACACTGGTGTAAACGGACGGTCACAGAGAGCCCCGCCGATAACGGCCGACAAACGACAGAATTCTCGGGAATTTTGGCCACGCAGCGAACGTATCGGCCTGGCACGCAGGCTGCTGTAGGGGGCGCGTGTCTCGAATAGCTCACCGCTTCGCATGGCCCTTACTCCTTATCTTGGTTCTCGTTTGTAGCTCCCGCTCGGCTAGTGCCGGAAAGCTCGACCGCGCTGGCGACAATGCACGGCACAGTTCGTCATCGTCCGGTTCCTCTAGCTCTAGTTCTTCTAGCTCTAGTTCTTCGTACGATTCGGACTCCAGCGACGACTCAAGCGATGGTTCACTGGATGAGGCAACGGTCATTGTTTTGGGGTATGGGATCTATTATTCGGCCCTGGCCGTTACCGCACCTTGGTGGTTACCGCATGGAATACTCGAGGGTGAATTACCTCCCGGCTCGGCCAGAGAAGTGCATTTCGCAAACTATCCCTACGCGGACGGCGCGCAAGGGCACATTCTGCGTCCGCACACGCTCGTGTACGGGGAGGACGGGGTTGCGCGGAGCGGCAATGCGGACGGTGCACAGCCGCGAAAGCTCCAGAGCGTCGCAATGCAGCTCGGTTTCGAATCTGGCATCGGTGTGAGTGACGGCGTGATGCGGCTCGGTATGCGCGCGCGGCTACAATTCCCACTACGACTCCAGCTCGACAGCGATTGGTCTCTATTCCGTGAGCACGATCGGGAAGGCGTAGACTACGCCATGCTGGGACGCGAGTTGTTGAGCGTGCGCTTCGCAGAATCTCCAAGTGTATTCTTCTACTCTGGAGTGGGCGTCCAACATCTCTGCGACTCAGTTGGGTGCGAACATGGAATCGACCTCACCTATGGCTTCGAAGCGTTCCCCCGCAAACCGATTGTGTTTGGGTTGGAGGGTTCCGTCGGAAATGTCGGACAGGCATTCGCGCCGGGACTTCGAGCGCGAATGGGATTCGTGGTAGGACCCGTGGAGGCTAGCTTGGGGTG
Organism: Myxococcales bacterium; assembly: GCA_050263495.1. Lineage (GTDB taxonomy): Bacteria > Myxococcota_A > Polyangia > Polyangiales > Polyangiaceae > FEN-1139. The sequence goes on from JBLNFG010000603.1 coordinate 6,384, forward strand.
GCACCAGCGTTGGATTGGCGACGTGCCACTTGGAGGTCCATGCCTGGGAATAACGGGATGGTTCTGACCACAGCGAGGAGAACGGCGAGTGGCGATTCGTGTGTCGGATGCAGCCGTCGGCAGCCGTTACATCGAGCAAGCTTCGAGTTGTTGCCCCGAATTTCCAGGGGGTAAGACGAAGGTATTCCGAGCTTGAGCCTCATGCTATAGGCTGGACCGATGGGTCGGCGTTCCGACGTGTGGCACGGCGACGTGATTACGATGTGGAAAACCACCAGAAAAGCCGCCAAGGAACGTCAAACCGAAGGTAGCCTCTCGGACCCAAGTTCCAGACTGACCGGCTGAGGTGCCGGAGTTCGCGCCCCAGAAGCTGCGAAGTTGTTTTTTGAGATCAGGACCCTGCCTGCGTGCATTACTCGACATCGCCTGCAGGCGTCCTTTCTTCGCTAGCTCCCGGAATGCACTGCAAGCGGTCGAGCACGGCCACGGAACGTAGTCCGGGTGCGTGCCAGTAGTCGGGAGAAGAATCGACCATGCGGAATCTAAATGCGTTCGTCTCGAGCTTGTGTTTGTGCGGCGCGGCCACGGCGTTTTCGGGTTGCGGTAGTGACTCACCGAGCCAAGCGAGTCGGGACGAATCGGCGACCGACGTCGGCGGCAACAACGCTTCCACGGCACCAAGCAGCAAGGGCGGAGCAAGCGGCAAAGGCGGCGCCGGTGCGAAGAGCAGCACAGCGTATGCCTCCGACGCAGAAGGTGGCGAAAACAACGCGCAGTCAGGCGCGACCACCGGAAAGTCCGGCTCCGGCGGCACATCGATCACGACCTCGAAAAATTCCGGGGGCTCACGCACAACGGGCGGGGCATCGGGAGGCGCAACGAGCAAAGGCACCAACGCGCCGAGCACCGGGGTAGGCGGTCCGACGGGTTCAGTCGGTCGCAGCGTAGGCACCGCGGGCCCCTACGATTGGAAGACCGTCGCGATGGTGGGCGGTGGCTATGTGCCCGCGGTGGTGTTCAGTCCGATTGAGAAGGATCTGATCTATGCAAGGACAGACATGGGCGGCGCCTATCGCTGGGATCCATCGACGTCGAGTTGGCTGGCCCTAACCGATTGGGTTGGCTTCGACGACTGGAACTACCTCGGAATCGAGAGTATCGCGCCGGATCCCAAGGATGCAAACCGAGTGTATCTGGCAGTCGGCACCTACACCAACAGCTGGACCAGCCTGAATGGTCAGATATTGCGATCGTCCGATCGAGGGGACTCCTTCGAGCGCTTCAACCTGCCCTTCAAGGTAGGCGGGAACATGCCGGGGCGCAGCATGGGTGAGCGATTAGCGATAGACCCTAACAAGACGAGTGTGCTTTATCTTGGTGCACGCAGCGGCAAGGGGCTTTATCGGAGCGAAGATTCCGGCGAGAACTGGTCGAAAGTAACCGCGTTCCCGAGTGGCGGAGACTACTTCCAAGATGCCGAAAACGACTATACCCAAGACTTGATTGGCGTGGTTTGGGTCGTCTTCGATCCGTCTTCGTCCTCGCCGGGAACGGCATCGCAGACCCTATACGTTGGCGTCGCGGATACGGAAAATGGAATCTATCACAGCACTGATGGCGGCGAGACCTGGTCGGCACTGGAGGGCCAGCCTCACGACAAATTTTTGCCGCATCACGCCGTGTTAACCAAGGACGGCACGATGTACGTCACGTATAGCGACAAGGCTGGTCCCTATGACGGTGGGCACGGCGACGTATGGAAATACGACACTAAGCAAAGTACGTGGACGCTTATTAGTCCGGTCCCGTCCACGAATACCAACGATAATTACTTCGGCTACGGCGGGCTCGCGGTCGACGCGCAAGATCCGAACGTGTTGGTCGTCACGAGCTTGAATTCGTGGTGGCCCGACGCACGCTTCTATCGGAGTCGCGACGCGGGCGCCACGTGGCGCCCCATCTGGGACTTCGCCGGTTACCCGAATCGCGCCAATCGCTACGAGCTCGACATCTCGGCGTCACCTTGGCTCGACTGGGGTGTGACGAAGACTGCTCCCGAAGAATCGCCGAAGCTCGGGTGGATGACTGGCGGAGTTTCCATCGATCCCTTCGACTCGGATCGCATGCTGTACGGCACAGGCGCCACTTTGTACGGCACGACCGATCTCACGAACTGGGACGATGCGAGTAAGACGGTCCACATCTCGGTCTTTGCGCGAGGCATCGAGGAAACGGCAGTTCAGGACTTGGTCGCTCTACCCTCGGGTCCCGTCCTCATCAGCGGTCTCGGTGATGTGGGTGGCTATTGTCACACGGACTTGGGGAAAGTACCGACCAAGCTGTTCACCCAGCCCACGTTCGTTACGACTAGCAGCATCGACTTTGCCGAAAAGGATCCGAAACAGGTTGTTCGTGTGGGCAGCATTGATGCCGGGGCATACCCGAACGACAAAACGATCGGCGTCTCTAATGACGGAGGTGCCACCTGGAGTAACGGCGGTTTGCCCGCGGAGGGCGCTGCCAGCGGGACAATCGCAGTGGGCACCGACGCGGAGTTCATGGTTTGGGCTCCCGCGGTCGAAGGCATGAGCGTCTACTATGCGCAATATAGCCCTCACTCCTGGAAGACGAGTTCAGGGATTCCGTCGCAAGCCAGCGTCCGAAGTGATCGCGTGAACAAGTCCAAGTTCTATGGATTCAAGGCTGGAACATTCTACGTGAGCACCGATGGCGGCGCGACGTTCAAGGCGTCAGGCGCAACGGGTCTGCCGAAGGGCTCGGTCAAGTTCAAGGCCGTTCCAGGCATCGAAGGCGACCTCTGGCTCGCCGGTGGAACCACCTCCGACGTGTACGGGCTCTGGCACTCGACGGATTCCGGCGAGAGCTTCGCCAAGCTCCCGAACGTCCAAGAAGCGGACGTGGTTGGCTTCGGCAAAGCCGCGCCCGAGAAGGACTACCCAGCCCTGTACGTGAACGCAAAGATTAATGATGTGCGAGGGCTGTATCGATCCGACGATCAAGGGATCGGCTTTGTTCGCATCAACGACGAACAACACCAATACGGCGCGGCGAACAGCGTGATCAGCGGTGATCCGAATGTCTACGGTCGCGTCTACTTAGGCACTAACGGTCGCGGCATCGTGTACGGTGAGATCCGCAAGTAGTCGTCAGCAGTAACGTCGCGCTGATCCCCTAAGGCCTCTTTTGCTGGTTTGAATCGACCCTGTAACGGAGGCCTGTCCGCTCAAGCTCGAGACCTCTGGGCGCATGACCGCTGTTCGGCGCCTTCGCTACGCGAATCATGCCATTCGGTGCTCTAAACGCTAACGCTTGACGCTCGAGGCTGCGTGCGGCGACGCATTACCGCTGCTCGGTACCTGACTCGGCGCGACCGCGCGGTGACTTCCAGCGGGGTGCGATGTGGACCTTGAGTACATCTCGAAACAGGCCAATGTGGGCACAATGGTCCATCTTGTCGTTGCCGAGATATCCGCGAACGTGAAAGCCCTCTCGATCGAAACGTGAACTCAGCTCGAGCCCCATCACTTCAGAGGGACGCTTCCGCGTCTGGCTTGGCCGACCACCAACCTCCCAAATCAACCAATTGGCGGCCTCTGTAGTCGATGCATAGCCGGGAGGGATAATCGACGAGTGGCTAAAGAAGAAGAACTTCTTACCCTGAGCAGCCATCTTCGCGAATTCGACGACGCCCTCGACCTGGCGCGCGTTGAAATGGCCATCGACGTAACCAGCGTGTAGCCCGTCGAGCAGAACTACGCTATCGACGCGCTTACCCAAGGGTTGGCGTAAGACTTGCTGAATCGCGCCGTAGCCGGCACTCCAAGCCGATAGCCCGATATTGCGCGCGTGAGCCTTCTTGTTGCCGGTGCGTCGCGCAACTGCGGCCTCCACACTTGCCAGGTACTGTTCGAACACGGACGGTTGAGCGAAAGCCGTCTCGTACGCGCCAGAGCCAATCCCGAGATCGACCGACGCCAATACAGCCCCGTCCATCACCGCGACCCATTCCTTCCGGACTGCTTCGTGGCCGTGGAAATGAAACATCACATCAAAGCTGCCATCTCGGCGGATGCCACCACGAGCAGGTTGAATGTACTGCCCCATTGAGACGTCTCGACGCCAGTGGCCGTACACACCAAAGCCGGGATCCGGGGTCATGCAAGGATTGATGCCGCGGTCTTTGGCTTCCTTCTGCGTTTGCGTCGCGCTGCTTGGCTTGGCAGTAACCCAGGCCGGAAGGGATTGCTCCTTCGCCACGGTCGCGGGTACCGCCGCCATGATCGCGGACGCCGCCCCAAGCATGAGCAAGCGCCGAACAACACCGGGGCCAGACGGAGTTTTGGCCTGATTTGAGCGAAATCGCACGAGAATCGAACGTAGCGCGATGCAGCCGCTGGGGCAAGACGGCGCGGGTCTCAGTGATGCCAGGCAACGCCCACTGCGGGATGAATGAAGCTGACGCGGCGAGTGAACATTTCCGAGGCCTGCACAACCCCGTACTCTACCCAGAATTCGAGCGCAAGAGACGCCTCTGGCTTGTACAAGAGACCAATCTGTGGCTTGAGTGCCGTGCCGCGCTTGTATTCGTTGGGCTGGTAGCAGCGCCAGGCGTCCGGGTAGAAAGCTTCGTGGCAATACTCCGTGGAACCTTCGGTAAAGGCCCAGTAAGCCACT
>JBLNFG010000604.1:0-3067 GCA_050263495.1 Myxococcales bacterium
GGACTACGACGCACTTCGCTCGGATGATTATGTGCCGACTCGAGCCAAGAATCATGAAGGGAAGTTGATTGGTGGCGGCGCGGGCAAGTTTCTCGAATTCGTGGAGAAAGCCGTCATTCCCCTCGCGGAGAGCGAGTATCGTGCCGATCCAACCAAGCGCGTCCTTGCAGGTCAAAGCTATGGTGGATTATTCACATTGTTTGCGCTCTTCGAAAAGCCCGAGCTGTTCCAAGCGTACGCGTCGCTCAGTCCCGCAGTAGGCTGGAATGAAGGCTACATCTCTAAGCGCGAGAAAGAATTCCACAAGGCGCATCCCAAGCTCGATCGTCGAGTTTGGCTTTCGATTGGGGATAGCGAATGGCCAGGCTTCGTCCAAGAGGCTCGCGCCTTCCTTCGCCAATTCGAAGCTAGCCGCTACCAGGGGATCACGCTAAAGATCCACACGATACCCGGCGAGCGGCACGCCGGCGTCAAGCCCGAAGCGTACAACCGCGCCATGCGCTTCATCACTGAACCGTGGCTGCCAACGGGCGCCAAGGAAGCGTCTCACTAGAGCGATTGAAACAAGTGCCAACAGGCGCGCTCGGGCGGCTCCAAAGTAGGCCTATTTTCGCTCGAATGCAGCCGCTCTAGACCGAGATAGGTGCCGGTCGTGAACACGACGCGCACAGGAAGCACCAATGGAGCACCCAACGTTGAACGTCCAACGGACGGCTCCGCGTTGGGTGGCTCGCGACGCGAGACGGCCACACGAGCCACGCCGCGTAAGGTGGCTCGCGACGCGGGGCGGCCACACGAGCCACGCCGCGTAAGGAGAGTGCCCGCACGGTACGGCGACGTGCGGGCACCGCGATGAACGCGCGCCGTCTCGACCACGACTTAGTCACGTCACAACAGTCGGTTCGCCCGCCATATTTCGTTGTCGCTATCGATGGCGGCGGCTTAGGATTCAAGACCGAGCACCAGCCTCGGAAGGCGTTTCTCACAGCAACACTGGGCCCGAAGGCTCCGGACTCGAGGGCTCGGGATTTGAAGGCTTGGGCGGTTCGGTGCACCCATTCTCTAGAAAGACGATATTCCAGAGACACGAACAACCAGTCCAAGTCGTGGTTTGGTTTGTCGCGCCGCAGAGGCCAGTCGCGCACGGCGTGGTCGCGCCGCAGAGGATGCCGGTGTTCGACCAAGTCACCGAAGCGCACTGTCCCGTAGCGCACGCGGAAGCGCACTGTCCCGCAGCGCACCCTGTCCCATTACTCGTCGCCGACGAGGGAACGGAACCCGCATTAGCTGTAGGACTCGTAGCGCACCCGACGAGGAGATCGACGTAGACCGCTCCGCTCAGATTCACACCCGCATCGTGATTGCAGAGCACGATGCGCGTGGGATTGGAATCGTCGTCGAAATGCCAGGATAGTGCGTTGCCGCAGGCTGAACCGGAAGCGATACGGGACACATTGACAGTGGCGCCCACAGAATCTGAAAAGAGAACGGCGGTCAAATTCAAGTCGAAGGAGAGACCAGCCCGGGGTGAAGGCAGCACAACACCGTTGCCGGCCAGACGCGTTACAGCGAGGTCGTGTCGATTTGCTCCGCAAATCTGCTGGCGGAAGCCATTGAAGTTGAAATAGCCGTGATCCGTATGCGCGGTCAGGCACGCTTGTTCGGCAATCGCTCCCGAGTATTCAGGGCTATCATCCGCACACCCCGGAATCGTTGGCAGAAGGCCAAGCACAGCAAGCGTGAGGTACAGCAATCGATTGGTCATATTTTCCTCCGGGCGTAGCCGAATGCGTTGGGACAATTGTGTTGGTCAGGGGCGAGGCAGAAGGTCAGTCGCGCCGGAAACCGGCAATTCGGTCCGGTGCGGCGCTCCGCCTGGTCGGTTTCGTAGAAGGTGAGTGCAACAACCCCGACGCGATTCTAAGTCGCGTCAAATAAAGTCGACAAACCGGATCTAGAACCACGAATGTTCTGAGATGAGGGGGCGCAGCAGTTCGCGGAGCGAACTGGGGCGTTCCTTTTTTTCGATGTCGCTTAGAATCCCCCACCCCCCCTCGCACCCATCTTCTGCAAATCCACGGCTTTCCCTGCAGTCGCACTGCCGCTCTCGATCGGACGCTACGGCAGTGGGTCCCCCCGTGGTCTTGTAGGCATCTCAATGGAAAGTCGATTTGGATTCAGTTTACTGGTTAGCGCAGGACTAGTGGCTCTGCTTGCGGGTTGCGGGCAGGAAGAGGAAGCGGCAGAGGCCGCGTCGATGACGGCAGAACAAGCCTGTCTGAAGACACACACAACAAACGGTCTGCTCAATTTCGGAGCGACAACCCAGCAGGTCTGCGGCGTATCGCGCAGTAACGTCTCCGCCAGCGTGGCAGCAACTCACTCTGTTGTATTCCCCACGGCACAATTCAGTCTGGCGTTAGATCTCAACTTGGTTGCAGTGCGACTAACCGACTCGATTGGCGGATCCATTGATGTGAAGAAGGTAGCGGCAGGCAGTGCCTGTGGAAGTACCGCGTCGTGGCAATTCGACAACGACCTCAAGCCAACGCAGGTGAAGCTTTGCAACTGCGGAGCAGCTAGCTCGGTCTCAGGCGCGGTTTACGTCGACATTCTCGTGGGTTGCGCGGCAAATCCGGGGAACGTCGGCGTCACTGGAACCGGCAACACGGGGCAGATCCCAGCTGCGGGGGGCGCCGCAAGCACGACCACTGTGGTCTCAGCGGCGGGCGCACCGAACAGGTGTTCCACCTGTGCAACAGGAACCTGTGCAACAGGAACTTGTGCAACAGGAACTTGTGCAACAGGAACTTGCGCAACAGGAAGCTGTGCAACGGGATCTTGTGGAGCAACAGGAATCGGCCTTGGACTGGGCACTGACGTCGGTGCAGGCGTGAACGCGGGCGCAGGCTTGGATTTCGGAGTGGATCTGGACGTGGATTTTGCAGCCGGCGTCAACGCAGGTGCCGGCGTCAACGCGGGTGCTGGCGTCAACGCGGGTGCTGGCGTCAACGCGGGTGCTGGCGTCAACGCGGGTGCTGGCGTCAACGCGGGTGCTGGCGTCAAC
>JBLNFG010000605.1:0-8477 GCA_050263495.1 Myxococcales bacterium
GAGAAGAACGTCCCCGCCATCGACGTGACGTTGCTTGCCCTTAACCAGATTGTGGCCGCCGGCCAATGCTTCACGGGCGCACCGCTATGAATCACGCGGCGAAGCAACCCAAGCCTCTGTCCTACTAGGGTGAGCACCGCGCTGGTGACGCGGGGCGCAATACGCGCATCGTATTCAGTCGCATACTGGTTCTGGCTGCTGGCGTCGCAGAGCACACGCGCCGCGTCTACTGCTTGTTCCAGCTCTTCCAGCTCCCAGACAAGAGAAATGCTTCTCCGCGACATGGGAAAAAGGTACATCCCACCGCGCCGGTTGCTCCTGCAACATATTGCATGACCGATGGATTTCTCGCGAGCATAGGGGCGCATAGTCGGCTCCGTTCGATTCCGGTGCACCGCGCTCTGCCAAACCTGTACGTTGGTCCAAAGTTGCAGACGTTGGATTCGGGATTGGAGCCGTCAAGTTCGCTGCGCAGATGCTCTTCGCCGACGAAGAGGACGTGATCCAGACATTCGCCGTCGTACCGTCAGCCGCCAAGCGCGTAGGTCTCGAGAAAACGTAGTCCTTCGCGGACTGCCGGTTCTGCGCCGACGACATGGATGGGCACACGAAGTGCCCATGCAAGTCGAACTGGCTCATACATCAGAGCATGCAACCAACTCTGCGTGCAGAGTTCCAGTCCCGTGAAGTCTAGTTCAACCGCCTTACGGTCTATGATTGCGGGCCTAACCCGATCATTGGAGATCTGTTGCGCGGTAACTGTGTTTTCCCTTGCCGAATACAGCGGTATTCTTGTCGCATCATCGGGACCTTGCTCGTATACGAGCCAATTGCTCGATACACGTTTGGGGGTCCTCTCCTCAGCGGTGCGTAGAATCGACATGATCAGTTGGTGGTAGTCGTGGACTGCGTCAGTGGGCAACTCGAAAGCGGCCAACGTGCCGGGGAACCCAATGCCATGAGGCTGCAAGAATCTCGGCGTCGCGGGCTGCTCAGGATTTGCGCTCTCCAAGACCAGAGCAGCACCCGTGGTCGCAATCAGGAGTCTTCCGCCTGTCTTTCGGGCGAGCTCACTAATCACATAGAGGCCTAGTCCAGCGTTCTCAAAGCTACCCGTGAGCCCCTCCCGAAACGTTCCGGAAATGTGAGGGAGAAGTGCCCGTTCCAGTGCCTGGCGGTAGTCGGTTAGGTGCGGATGGTGACGTTTCAGCGTCCGCGGGATCCCAATGCCTGCATCGGCCACGGCAAGTTGCACCATGGTTTGACTGCGTCGTTGGCCAGTGTCCATCTGCTGAGCCGCCACCACTCCACCCAGCGCATCCTCGCTGTGTTGAATGACGTTGCGGAGGAGTTCTACGAGCACATATCGAACCACCAATCGCGCGTCATGTGCTGCCGGATCGGTTAGCAACATCTCGGCGATTCGCTCTGCAATTGGCTCGATATCCTCGCGGGTCCGAACACGCGTCAGCTTCACCGTGCGCCCTTCCTGAGCGGCGCGCGAGGGGGCTCCACCACTGATGCCGTCGAGATCCAAAGCATGCGCAAACCTGGCGGCTGGGCTCCTGCCTGTACCACGCACCGGAGGACGCCGAGCCCTGTCTCCTAGACGCAGGGCCCCAAGGGCAACCAGAGCCCAGACATCCGTGTAGTTGAGGTCGTCTAGATTCAGTTCTGGGATGCGGTCCCAGTCCGCCGAGGCCCAGAGCAGAAATGGTTCGGGCTGATCAAACGTGATGGCTTTGAGCGGCGGGACCTCGGTGACTGACGGGGCAAGTGGCGCACTGAAAGGGGCGACTGCGGGTGTTGCCTTCTTGGAGCTCGCGAGCGTCAGGAGCGCCGACTCGAGACGAAGCGCGGCTTCACGGTGGTCTGGCTGTCGCGTGTAGTGTGTCAGTCGTCTTCGGACAAAACCACGCTCAAGCTTCCGGCAAATCTCGACTGCACGCCCCAGCTCTCCGGCGCGAGCAAGTTCGAGTGCCTTCAGAAAGTCCTTTTTGCTCATAAGCAGGGAGCTGACCGGCTGCACTATCGCGCCTTTCATGGCGCCGGTCCAATCTCCGACGATGCGATGCGCGGCGACGCGCCCAACCGAGAAGCTCACGCACCGGCCCGAGCTCCAACAACGGATTGGGAGCTTCGGCAACGAGTTCAAGGGCAACTTCAACGGAGCGCGAGCCCTGAATTTGGCTATTTCTGCACTTGTCTTCGTCACCGCCAAACCGCGCTCAACCGAAATCCATAATGGTTACGTCGTTGAGGAACCTCCAAAACCGCTGATGAAGCTTCCGAGGGGCTGATCGAAGCTTCGGAACGGCTGATCGAGGCTTTCGTGGTGGCTGTTGGCGAAGCGGCGGCAGTTTCGGGGTGGGCGGTGGCCGGTGGTCGTGCCGCCTGTTGGCTGAGCGATGGGTCTCGGACAATTGACCACGATATCAGAGCGTTAGCGCTCGGAGCTGATTGACTTGAACTGGTTGAGGTATCGGATAAACTGATACCCGTGGATCCCAGAGCCGTTCTCACTGCGTTCGATGCGCACCTCGTCGCGTTACATCTGCGCCTCGAGGCCGTGGTGATTGGTGGAGCTGCGTTGAACCTTCTCGGCGTCGTTCACCGCACCACGAAGGACTGCGACATACTGCATCCGGCACTGCCGGAAGCCGTAGTTGACGCTGCCAAGGAGTTTGCCGCTCTTCGCCGTGCAGACGGAGATGTGCTCGCCGACGACTGGCTCAACAATGGGCCACAGTCGCTTGCTGCGCTGCTTCCCGAAGGCTGGCAACAGAGGCTCGTGGGCGTTTTTGAAGGGGAAGCGATCGTTCTTCGCTCGCTGGGGCGCTTGGATCTGTTGCGGAGCAAAGTCTTCTCGCTATGCGATCGAGCGCTCGACCTCAACGACTGCGTGGCTCTCGGTCCGACCCCAGAGGAGTTGCGTGAGCTTGAGCCTTGGCTCGCCCTACAGGACGCGAACCCGGAGTGGCCGCGGCACGTTCGTAGCGTGCTCGAGGAACTGGGGAGGAGGCTCGGACATGTCGTTTAGCCGAAGACTCCTTCCTCCAGCTCTGCTCGAAGGCCCTGCGCTGGACGCTGCCATGGTGGGCATCGGAATGTTGTTCACTGCCGACGCGGCGCCGAGCGCTAATATCGAAGACACGGTGCTTTCGGCATCGATCGCGGGCATGCAAGATAGTGACTTTCGCGTGCTGTCGGTGCTCGCCACTTGGCTCGGCGTGCACCATGAACGGCTCAATGCAGACCGACTCGTGAAGATCGTTGGTGCGCACGACGAACCTCGAACGAAGGCGTTCTGGGCTTCGGTGGCGCAGTGGCTGCGCTCCGACCGGAGGCTGGCTCGGCTTGGGCGATGGTCAGGAGGGCGAACTGATCTGTTGCCGATCGGCTCAGACTTCCAGATCAGGCGCCGAGGTGAGGATCCCCGTTTCCTGGATTCTCCATTACGGGTGCCGGCCGGCGTTCTTCGTGACCGGCAGCAGGACGTGTTGTCGCCGCAGGAACTTGCCAAGAAGCATGTGGTCTACCGACAGCGCATCATCATGGGCCCGACATACCGCGCCGACATGTGGGCGCTCCTCGAAGTGGAGCCCGCGTTGACCCCGGCCGAACTGGCGCGACAAAGCTACGGCTCATTCGCGACAGCCTGGCAGGTGAAGCGGGATTTCGAGCTTGTTCGAGGGAGCGAGAGCAGTGCTGGCAAGGTGCGCGTGAGGCGAGCTTCGTAGCCCTGCTACGTCGCCGGACGGCGATGCAGCAGAGGACTGCATTGGGCTCGGAGTTTCGGTCCGCATTAGCTCAGGCGTTGCTTGGTCATCCTCTCGGTAGGGCCTTGCTCGCGCGTGCGAGCCAGGGGGTGACGACGTGAGAGCGACTGGACGCGCTGTTAGCGGATGAGTTGCCGGAAGTTCGGAGCATGGGCACGGACGAGCGGCACGCGGTGGTCACGTCCATGCTCACCCTGTTGTCTTGGGCTCAGCGGAGAGCAGGGTCGAAAAGCCTGCCGCTCGCGCACGTGCAGGTTCAGCTTTGGGTACGCGAGGTGCGGCGGCTGCTACGAGAGATCGCAGCGAAGCCGAGTTTCTACTGGCGCGACGAACGCCCGGAAATGACGGCTCCGCCCGCCTTGCCGATGTACTACTGCCGCGAGTGCGGTCACTCGGGGTGGATCGGTGACACGTTGATTTTGGTTACAGCGAGGTCGACGAGTTGCGGCGGTCGACGAGTTGCGGCGGTCGACGAGTTGCGGTAGTCGTCCCCGCTACGTACGCACCAACTCGATCCCAGAGAGCGCAGCGGCATCGACGCGAAATGCCGTTTCGCCAGAGAGCGCAGCGAGAAGGAGCTCTCCAATCACGGCGCGTCGCCATCCCACCAACACGCCCAACGTGAGCTCGGTGGGTTGCTGCAACAGGTGCCACTCGGCGAGAGCGCGCAGCTCGGATTGATCGGCTAACAGCTCGGCGGCGATCTCTTCGCGGGAAGCGACGAATCGTCGAGCTACGCCGAGTAGCGACAGAATGCCTTCGACTCGCATCTCTTGCTCTCGCGACAGGAGTGCTCGAGGCTTGAGCTCGGGACGCGCCTTACCGAACGCGATCGCCTCGAGCAGTTTGTTGGCCCATGGTTGATTGCGTCCAGCGCCCAAACCGCGCACCCCGTCGACGCCCGCCAGGTCGTGCGGCGGGCGCACGGCCATGGACTTCAGCGCCAGATCATTGGCCACACTCTGTGTTGGCTTGTCTAGGGCTTCTGCGACGTGATTACGCCACTTGGCGAGCTCCCGCAGGATCCCGAGCTGGCTTGCCGTCAAGCGCGAAGCCGCGGCAACCTTGCGGTAGAGTAGCTCTGGATCGGGACGGGTTAGTGCCCGACTGACGGATTCGGCACACGCCTCGCGTGTCCAATCCAGTCGACCACTGGCGGCGAGTTTCGCACAAAGGGCAGCATAGGCACTCGGCAAGTAGCGCACGTCGTCGAGTGCATACTCGATTTGAGCGTCCGAGAGATCACGGGACCAGTCGCTCATCTGCAGCGACTTGTCGAGTTCGACGCCGCACAACTGCTGAATCAGTGCACCGTATCCGATGCTACTGCCATATCCCGCGAAGGCGGCCGCGATCTGGGTATCGAACACGGCTCGCACCTCGGTCGCGCCGGTGGCTCGCACAAGGATAGGAATATCTTGGCGACCGTCGTGGAACACCTTGCTGATGCTTGGCGACTGCAGAATTGGTGCGAGGGCCCGAAGGTTCACACGCCGGGCGGAGATAGCCCAGAATTCATCCCCGAACGCCAATTGCACCAGGCATAGTTTCGGATAGAAGCGACCCTCGGTATGAAACTCGCAATCAAGGTAGAGCTCGGACTGCCCCTCGATGCGCTGGAGGATTTCTCGGAACTGGGCGTCGGATTGTACGAAGGAGGGGTGCAAGGTCCGGACTCTAGCATCGCGATGGGCAAATCAACACCCCTGGATTAACCGTACGCGACCAGAGATTTGCGGGAGCTTACACCACCGTGCGTCGGAATTCGCTCGGCGTCGTGCCTGTCCAGCGGCGAAAGGCGCGATGGAACGGGCTCGGCTCGGAGTAACCAAGCAAGTACGCTACCTCGGAGATCGCGACCTTCGGTTCCGTCAAATAGCGCACCGCGAGTTGATGCCGCACTGCGTCCGGCAACCCATCGAACGTTACGCCTTCGGACGTTAACCGCCGCTGCAGGGTTCGTGCACTCATTGCGAGACGCGTCGCTACGCTCTCGAGCGTGGTCGTGCCTCCTGCGAGTGCCGAGGCAAGCACAGTCCGGACTCGGTCGGCATAGGCCTGTCCGAGCTCGGGTTTCTCCGCGAGCAGAGCCTGGGCGTGACGCTCCAAAATGCGTGACAGTGCTGGATCGGTCCCGGGGACCTCCCATTCGAGCGCGCTACGGTCCCATTCGAGCGCGCTGACGTCAGCCGAGAAGAATGGCTCGCGGCCAAAGAGACGTTGGTGCTCACTCGTGTTGGCTGGTCGCGGGTGGCGAAATGCCACGCTCTTCCGACCATCCATCATGGGTACGCTCTCCACTGGGAAGAACGCACTCTGGCACGTTAGCTGCGTGCTGAGGTGCGACCCTCATAGCGCACCGTGGGGGCATCGCCCTGGAGCTCATCCTATGCATCAGCCCCCACTTTCGTCGAATGTCGTTCGACCATCGAGAGACTCGCAACCGCTGGACAGCGTCGTTGACCGCAACATCAAGGCGTTGATGCAAGTGCGTGGACAAGTCGATGCCCAGCGCACGCCGAACGAGCGGATAGCGGATGTTCTGACGCGCTTCGCTGGGAGCATGTACTTTGCCTATTTGCATGCCGTATTCTTTGGAGGATGGCTCGTTATCAATGTGGGGGCTATCCCAGGGATTCGTGCTTTTGATCCATTCCCGTTCGTGATGCTGGCAATGTTCGCATCAGTCGAGGCCATCTTCCTGTCGACGTTCGTTCTCGTGAGTCAAAATCGAGCGGCACGTCTGTCGGAGCGTCGTGCGGAGTTAGATCTGCACATCAATCTCCTTGCCGAACATGAACTCACGGAAGTAGTGACCATGGTTGAAGCTATCGCCAAGAAATTGGACGTGCCAATTCGGACTGATCGCGTCGCACCTCTTAAGAAGGACGTCACCCCAGAGACAGTCCTTGAACGGATCGAGCACCTGGAGCGTGTGCACTCTGCCGATCCGGAGTCATAGAATGGGCACTGGCAAGCGGCGCCGCAAACCCAGCAGCACAGGGGATCTCCCACCGTGTTATGAACAAGCAGGCCCGGCGCAAGTCGATGTTCTCGCACTGCGTGTCTTGCGAGGTACGGGCCAATTCTCTAGGGCAACGCGCGCACGGCCGTCGCGTCACGAACCCAGTTCCAAGAACTAGCGTGGCACGAAGCACCGTCATAGCCTGCACAACTCAACTTACCAGAAGCGCCATCGCCCGCGAATTCGAGTTCGAGCGTGCAGTGGGTCGTGACCGCACCACGATTGCTACCATGCGAAGGAAACCGACGTCCGTGCACGTGGCTAGAACCTCTGCCGCGTGCCCAAATGTGCCACTGTGCCACGCGTCACTCCGACCACGGACGTGCCTCGGACTCGCTCGGGTGTCTGGGTCGATCGTCGAAGTTGGGATTGGTTGGTCTGTGCGTCGCGGTAACAGGGGAGTTCGTGAGGCGAACGAACAGGCTCGGGTGTCTAGGTTCGATCGTCGAAATTAGGTTGGTTTGTGCGTCGCAGTAACAGGGAAGCGCGTTTGAGGCGAAGGGACACGCTCGGGTGTCTGCGGTCGATCGTCGAAGTTGGGATTGGTTGGTCTGTGCGTCGCGGTAACAGGGAAGCGCGTTTGAGGCGAACGCTCTGCTTCGGTCGGACGCTCACGGTCGCATCAATAGTTGTCGCAGCTCGTCGAAGTCTCCAAAGGGGTGAGCTGCCACAGATTCCGCGTCGCAGCGTTTCTCAAGTGCGCTGCCGCGCACGCAGTACACCTCGTCGCAAAGCTTCGAGGGTTCGAAGTCGAGGCGCCCGTCCCCAACGTACGCGACCTTGGACCCGGAGTTCTGTGCGCGCAGCATATGCACCACGTGGGTCTTGAAGTCCTCGCCTTCGCGTAGCATCAGCGTCGAGGGAGCGTCGACGTACCATTGACCGTCGAAGTGCGCCTCGTGAGCCCAGACAGGAACCTCCACCGGCAGCAGGGCCTCGATGTAGAAACGCAGTCCGTTGCTGACGACAATGAACGACCAACCGAGCGTCTCGCAGTTCCGGACGAACTCCACGAATCCGCGCCGTAGCTTGGCCTTCGGTCGAAGCAGCTCGATGATCTCCGCCTCAGATTGCGTGATTTCCGCGTAGCCGCGACGCATCATCTCGGTCGCGGTAATCAGCCCGCGTTCCGACTCTGGGACGAGTTGGGCACGCCAATCGTAGTGGAGCCACTCGTCCCAGACCACATTCGTTAGATCCCGCTCGGTGATGGTTCCGTCAAAGTCGCATAGGACCAGCACTCTGGCTTCACGCGGTACCGGGCTCATCGCGCCCTCGTTCGCCCGCTGTGGCTCGGCAACGCATTGCCCCATCGCGACAGCAACGAGCAGCGAGAGAAGAGGTCGGTGAGCCCCATGGCTCTGTCCAGGCACGCGAGAGCTCCTGGATATTGGGCAGAACGGAATCGGTCGGCGTTATTCATCGGATGTGGGAAGACGGATGTTGACCCGCGCACTTCGATACGTCAACGCTACGAGGTGCTGCCGTTTGAGTTCCTGGCAAAGCACCGAGCACCGACGAACGTCGCGGCAAGCACCGACGAACGTCGCGGCAAGCGCCGACGAACGTAGCGGCAAGCACCGACGAACGTAGCGGCAAGCTCCGACGAACGTAGCGGCAAGCTCCGAGCACCGACGTGCGTCGCGGCAAGCACCGACGAACGTCGCGGCAAG
>JBLNFG010000606.1:0-3512 GCA_050263495.1 Myxococcales bacterium
GCCCCGCGTCAGTCGTCCGTGGGCAGCGAAGTCGCTCGACCATCCCAAAGCCTCGCGAGTGGACCGATCGGTCCCCTGTCGAGTTCATCAATCCGGCAAGTCGACGCCGGTGGTGCGCTTCAAGCCGCGGCACTGGTGGGAGACGCGAACACGACCACAACCGAGGGCCGTAGCGACGCGCGGTGCGAATCGTCGGCGACAGCATCTGCCGCCGCCTCCACGGTCGCGCCCGCGCGCCCACCGTTCGATTTAGGGCGACTGCGCCCCTCGGCGCAATCGAACGGCAGGCGGAAGACGTTCGTGAAAGAACAAGCCAAGGACGAGCAGTCGCCCCAGCCGAATGAGCAAGCGAGGTTGCCGGTCGAGAAACCGTCGAGCAATGAAGGGGCACCGCTCATTCAAGACTGAGTTGACGTCGCGGTAGCCGCTCGCACTCGGTTCGAGCGCACAGCGGCTACCGCGATCACTTCGACTTTAGTTGCAGGTGTATTCGCACCACTCCGAATAGAAACCATCCCAGCTGCCATCATTGACGCACTGCTCGAGGAAACGACTGCCGCAGGTGTAGTTCGAGTATCCGGTAGTTAGGTCAACCATGACCTCGCTTCTCTGCAACTTCCCGTCACAGGAGCGTACGGTGCGGAACAGCTTCGTGGCAGTGCAGGTTCCGGTCGCTGGCTGCTTGCCGGAGTCACAGAAGTACTTGCCCGGAGCGACTTGTCGGCATGGTTCGCCGCTGTAGTCGCACCACTCCATGTAGTAGCCATCGAAGCTGCCATCGTCGATGCATTGCTCCTGGTACCGGCTCTTGCAGCGGTAATTCCGGTAGCCGCCGCCTAAGTCCACCACCTGCTCGCCTGACTGCGCCACGCCCGTGCAGCTGAGCGTGACTCGGTGCAGCGTCGTGGGCTTACGATCGATCACGTCGTTCAGAGCCCAATTGCGAAATTCCGCGGCGTGCGTTTCGTAACCACGCGTGTACGTCCCATTTACCGCGTTGTAGCGGTAGTTGTGCACGCTGGTCGCCTCACCGTTATAGAAGCAGACGGCGCCGCTGTCGCCTGTCGTCAGCAGTTGACCGAGCGAATTTCGTTCAACGCCAATCCAAGTCGCGCCCGATTCGACGACTGTTTGGGATGCGCGGCGCAGCGTTCCTGCCGCATTCCCCGCCGGGTCGTTTGCCCCGTAGCCCCAGCAATCGAGGGTCTTGCCAACGAGGCTGGCCGCCGTCCCGCTGTAGATTGGTCTCGAGAACTGCTCACGGCTGCCATCAATCAGAAACCCTTCCTGCAGCCGCACGAGCGCAACATCCTCGCCGCTCGGGTCGAGGAAGATTTCCGAACCCCACAACACCTCGTCGCCGAGCCGAACTCGCAGCGTGGTGCTTGGACTCGCCAGTCGAGCGTCGGGGAATAGGTGCGCTGCGGTGAGGACCCAGTTGTTGCGGAGCAGCGCTCCCGAACCGAGGGTGGAGCCGTCCGCACGCTCCATTCGAACTTCCTTCATGATGACTGCGTCCGAGAGCGGGTACACCGTTCCGTTCTCGATGGCTTCGGTGGCAACGCCGATCTGTTCGTTGCTTTCACTCGGGATTTCGTCGTTGCAGGCAACCGATGAGAATAGCAGGCATGCGGCTGCTGTCGTAGCGGTAGACTTGATGAGATTCATGATCGACTCCTGGATGGGCGCAACGAGCCACTCGTCGGAGACACCTCATTCGATGGCTTGCTGACGCGTACCCGGATAGACGCAA
Source organism: Myxococcales bacterium (assembly GCA_050263495.1). GTDB lineage: Bacteria > Myxococcota_A > Polyangia > Polyangiales > Polyangiaceae > FEN-1139. Next base: position 1,754 of record JBLNFG010000606.1, read on the forward strand.
CGAAACCTGGATTGATGCACAAATAACGCCGACCATGGATCGATCTAGGGGGGGCTCCCGGGTTTCTATTCGTTGCGAGCAGCCAAAGACCCCAGCGAACGGAGTGGAAAGGTCCACACTCGTGGGGCTTTCCACGGAGGTCAACGGTGCCCAGCGAAGCTGGGCATGCGCCGCAGGCGGCGAGTGTTTTGCTGCCCACCACCGCACTCGCTCCGCGAGTGCTTGCTCCTCCCAAATTCGTGCTCGTAGCCAAGCTACTGCGCGCGAATGGGAGGAGCGGCGGCTTTTGCCCGTCAGTTTTCGACACTTCCCCCTGCCACGCGCAGCGCGCAGCGCGAGCATGGCTTTGGGGGAAGTCGACCGGGCGTCGCGCGCAGCGCGCGTCCGGGCGGATGGGGGCAGCATCACTACTTTGAGGAGCGCCGCGACGAAGCCGCCCTGCGCAGCGAGACGATCGGCGCTTGCAGTAGGGATTTCGAACCGTTCGGCGTTCTGGGCGCTCGATTCCCAAGACTGATAGTCGAATGACTGCGCGGACTGATTCCACGTTCCCTCTCACCTTTCTGTGTCGATCGATTGGACGTCGTTGGTTTGCTGCCCAGCCTTGAGGACTCGAATCAACCCCGCATACTCGTCGGAACTAGTTAAGACTTCTTCTGCACCGAGCGGAGAGACATCCACGAGTTGCTGCGCTAAGTCTCTAAGTTCCTGAACGAGCTCGGGCGACAGCTGCCGGACCCACCGCTCAGGGATGGCCTCTAGACCATAGTAAGCTCCCGCGACGGCTCCGACGATGGCACCTGCGGTGTCTGCGTCCCCGCCCTGATTCACGGTTCCAACGAGACAGTCCTCAAAGCTACGAGTACTGAAGAAATAGTGCAGCACCGTCTGCATCGTGTCGACCACGTATGCGGTACAGAGTCGCCGATAAGGCTGGAAGGTGAACTTTGGAACCTCAGCCACGAATTCGCGGGCGAGTTTCAGCAGCCTGAGCTTCGAGCTGCCCAGGCACGCCATTTGAAGGAGGCTTCCAGCAAGCACGCAAGCGGAGTCCGACAGGAAGTGGTTGTGAGTGATATGGGCCTGCTCTATCGCCAATTTCACAAGCAGTGGTACGTTACCGAGCGTTGCAAGTGCCACCGGCGCTACTCGCATGACGGCACCGTTGCCTGCGTCATCTTCGAGCGGCGGCCCGGCTAGGGTTGCGTGAGTCATGTAGCGCCGAATCCCGCGCCTGCAGGTATTACCGACATCCAGCGGTCGAGATCTCAACCATTCCACGAAACGGTTGGCAACATCCTCCAGACACCAGCCACGCACCGCAATGGATCGCGCAACGCACAAGGCCATCTGGGTGTCGTCGGTGACCTGACCCGCAGACAAGCGGAGCCACCCTCCGCCGACAATGTCCCGCAGAACCCCATAGGTGAGCTGGATTTCGCTGGGTACCATGAATTCGGTAGTTGCCCCGAGCGCGTCACCGACGGCCGCCCCGATCAACGCCGCCGTGGCGCGTTGCTCCACGTCCTTCCGCTTACTGCTGTGACGCTGGCACCTCGTGTTACTGAGCGACCCAAACGTTTCTACGGATGGAGACACGGCGACTCGTTTGCATGAGCGAGTATCGCGCTCCAGCCCAATTGGGTCGCCTCTGATGCCGAGATCGTCCCCAAGGTGAAGCGGCGCTGCTCGTAAAGCCGGTAACGTCATAGATAGGAGAACCCAACCGTCGAGGCCTCTTGCTTGGCAGACAAGAGCG
>JBLNFG010000607.1:0-5841 GCA_050263495.1 Myxococcales bacterium
TGGAGATTTTCGTACGTGTCTTCCGGACGCCGATCAAATCCAAAGAGGTGCTTGCGCTTCTGTCCGTAGTCGTAGATGGTAATGCACCGACAGCCCTGATTTGTGGAGGCGAGTATGACATCCGTCGGATTTGGAAGGCCTCTGTCGCATGAGGATCAGGAGTACCTGGACGGTCTCGTGGCGGAGCATCAGGGTAAGCCTGGGATGCTTTTGACGATTCTCGAGAAGATTCAGGATCGCCAGGCTCAGAAGTTTCTTCCGGTCGAGTACCTGGAACACTTAGCTCAACGCACGGGCATCGCTTCTTCGAACATCTTCAGCGTTGCAACCTTCTACGCGTTGTTCAACCTAAAGCCACAGGGCTTGCATTCAGTGAGCATCTGCAGAGGTACGGCGTGCCACGTCCGCGGCTCTCAACGCTTGCTCGAAGTGGCACGGTTGCACCTTGGGTTGAGTGACGATCAAGACTCGGGAAGTGCCGACAAGGTGTCCGCCTCCACCGTGGATGGCCAGTTCACCATTCGCACGGTGGCCTGTTTCGGACAATGTGCGCTCGCACCGGTTGCCGAGGTAGACCATCAGATTCTCAGCCACGTCAACGAGCGCGCGCTGACGCGCGAAATTGATTCACGACGCGACGACAAGCACTGAGGAACAACATGACACGCATCGAGGATCTGGGTTCCTTCAATCAGGCCCACGAAGCAGGGCTGGCGAAGCTTCTGCCCTCTGTTCCGCGTATTGCAGTTGGCATGGGGACCTGCGGAATGGGCAACGGCGCGGAGGCGGCATACCACGCGTTCGCCGATGCCATCGAGAGCCGAGGACTTGGGGTCAAGCTCGTTCCGACAGGGTGCTTCGGGAGTTGCGCTGAGGAACCACTAGTCAACGTATGGATTCCCGGCAAGCCGCTCGTGATTCTACGTCGCGTGCAGGCGCGTGACACTGCGCGCATTCTTGATCATTTGACAGCGGGCAAGGTGCCGACTGATTTAGCGCTCTGCAAGATTGAAGAATGGGACCACATTACCAGCCACGTCAAGTTCGGCACTGGATACCCCGAATTGCCTCACTGGCACCAAGTGCCGTTCTTCCACGGGCAGAAGCGGATCGTGCTGCGGCACTGCGGCCTCATCAACCCATCCGACATCGAAGAGTACTTCGCTGTGGGGGGCTATCAGGCTCTCTATAAGGTACTGATCGACAGTAACCCCGAGCGCGTTATCGAACAGATCAAACTTGCCAAGCTGCGTGGGCGCGGTGGGGCGGGGTTTCCGACGGGGTTGAAGTGGGAGATCTTGCGTAACACCACCGGCGACCAGAAGTATATCGTCTGCAATGCGGACGAGGGCGATCCCGGTGCGTACATGAACCGCAATGAGATCGAGAGCGACCCGCATTCCATGATCGAAGGCATGATCATTGGTGGATTTGTCACGGGGGCGTCTCGCGGGATCATCTACGTCCGCGCTGAGTACCCGTTGGCGGTTCATCGCCTGCAGACCGCGGTCGATCAGGCGCGCGATGTAGGCCTGTTGGGAAAGAACATCTTGGGTCGTGGTTTTCGCTTCGACCTAGAACTAGTAGAAGGTGCGGGAGCCTTCGTATGCGGCGAGGAGACGGCGCTCATTCACTCCCTCGAGGGCAAGGCAGGGCGACCGCGGCCTCGTCCGCCATATCCGGCGCAGAAGGGGCTGTTCGATCGGCCAACGAATATCAACAACGTTGAGACCTGGTACAATATCGCTCCGATCGTGTTGCGTGGGCCAGGCTGGTTCTCGGAGACGGGGTCTTCCAAGAGCGCCGGAACGAAGGTGTTTTCGCTAGTCGGTAAGGTGCAACGCACCGGATTGGTCGAGATGCCGTTGGGCACTCCCCTGAAGACCTTTGTCTACGACATCGGCGGCGGTGCCCTAGCCGGAAACACCGTCAAAGCAGTGCAGACCGGAGGTCCATCGGGGGGCTGCATTCCGCAAGAGATGTTCGACACCCCCGTCGATTACGAGTCGCTGGCGCAGCTGGGGTCGATTATGGGTTCCGGCGGCATGGTTGTCATGGACGATGACAACTGCATGGTGGACTTCGCACGCTACTTCGTCGAGTTCACGCATTCCGAGTCGTGCGGCAAGTGTGTACCCTGTCGCGCTGGGCTCGACCAAGCGCTGCGGATCCTGAATCGATTCACCCACGGTACCGCGACCGAAGCCGATCTCCACACGCTAGATGAACTCTCTCGGATGATGCGGGACCTGTCGCTGTGTGCTCTTGGACAATCCGCACCAAACCCAGTGTTGACGACGCTTCGGCACTTTCTTCACGAGTTCCATGATCACATTCGAGCGCATCGCTGTCGCGCAGGAGTGTGTGAGCAGCTCGCTCTAAGCCCTTGCGAAAATTCGTGCCCGCTGCACATCAACATTCCTCGGTATCTCGAGTTGCTCAAGGCCGGTCGGCTCGAGGAAGCATTTCTCTCGCTCGTGCTCGACAACCCGTTGCCGGCATCCACAGGTCGAGTCTGTCAGCATCCCTGTGATGACCGCTGTCGGCGCTCGGGAGTCGACGAATCCGTCAACATGCGTGAGGTCCACCGGTATATCGCCGACACCATTCACGCATCGGCGAAGTATCCGGCACTAATTCAGGCCGTAGTGAGCCGTAAGTTCGAGAAATCAGGGCGACGAGTCGCCGTCGTCGGGGCTGGGCCGACGGGATTAACCGCCGCCTACTACCTGGCTCTTTTGGGGCACGAGGTCGAGGTCTACGACTCCAACCCTGAACCTGGCGGAATGCTGCGTTACGCGCTGCCTCAGTACCGATTGCCGAAAACAGTCATTGAGAACGAACTCGCGCTGATCCGAGCGGTGGGTGTCACGTTCCATTGCAATCTGGTGGTTGGTAAGGACGTCGCGCTCAACGATCTGGGGGCGTCGTTCGATGCCGTCTTCCTTTCGATCGGCACTTGGAAGGAGTCGTGGGTGTACCTACCCGGCACCGAACTCCGCGGAGTTGTTCCCGCCCTGAATTTCCTAGAGGAAGTGGCCAAAGGCTGGTCGGTCAGCATCGGCAAGAGTGTCGTCGTAGTGGGGGGTGGCAACGCAGCCATCGATTCTGCGCGAACCGCGAAGCGCCTTGGTGCCGCTGTAACTATCGTCTACCGACGCGACCGCCGGGACATGCCGGCGATTGCCGAAGAGGTGAAGGCGGCAGAAGAGGAAGGTATCGAGATTGCGTTCTACGCGGCTCCCCACAGAATCCTTGGTGATGACGCTGGAGGCGTCAAAGCGATGGAAGCGGTGCGGACCCAGCCTGGGGAGTTCGACGCTTCGGGACGCCGAAAGCCCGTCATGACTGACGAGATCATGCGCTTCGATTGTGAAACCGTGATTTTGGCCGTTGGTGAAACCGTGGACCTTGATTTCATCAAAGCCACGGGACTGAAACTAAAGCCAGACAACAAGGGGCTCGAGGTCGACAGCTATAGCCTAGAGACGAGCCGCACGAACTTCTACGCGGGTGGTGATCTGATCACGGGTGCCTCGAATGTCTCGAACGCAATGGGCTTCGGCAAACGCGCCGCAAAGCATATCGACCAGCGTTTGATGGGCGTCAGTCGTTTTCAGGAGCTGTGGCCCCGCTTCGAGTACAAGAACGTCGTTCCGCTTCAGCCGAGCGAACGCAGTCGGCAGCATATCCGCGAACGGGACCCCGAGCGCCGCGTCCTAGATTTCGACGATGCCACCATTGGCCTATCTCCAGTGGAAGCGATTGAAGAGTGTGGTCGCTGCCTGCGTTGTGACGTGCGGCCAGATAGCTGACAGGCACGAGTTGAGTCAATTGTACAAGTGCTCCAGCCAAGGATTTTTCATTGATGTCACAAGGTCCAACGATCTCGATTCGAATCGATGGTGAGCTCGTCAAGGCCGAGGAAGGTCAAACCCTTTTCGAGGTCGCGCAACGCGCGGGTAAAGCCATTCCAGGCTTGTGTCAGCTGAAAGGGTTGACTTCGGTGGGTGCCTGTCGTTTGTGTGTTGTCGAATTGGCCGGCGTCAACCGCCTGCTCCCGTCTTGCACCACGCCAGCACAGGAAGGAATGAGCATCGTCACCCAATCACCTCGACTGGCTGGCTACCGCAAAATGGTTTTGGAGCTGCTGTTTGCAGAGGGCAATCACATCTGTGCCTCTTGCGTATCGAACAACCATTGCGAGCTGCAAGACTTGGCGATGAAGTTGGGAGTGACTCACGTCCGTTACACGTACGCGTACCAAGCGCGGCCGATCGACATGACACACCCGCGCTACGTGATCGACCACAACCGATGCATTCTGTGCACGCGGTGCGTGCGGGTGTGTCGAGAAGTCGAAGGCGCGCGCGTTTGGGACGTCATGGGTCGGGGCGCATCGTCTCGCATTATTGCGGAGATGAATCGCAAATGGGGCGACGCAAGGAGCTGCACGAGTTGTGGCAAGTGCGTTCAAGTGTGTCCAACGGGCGCGCTCGCCGAGAAGGGATATGCCGCTTCGGAGATGAGGAAGAATTCCGAGGCAGTGGTCCAGTTAGCCAGCAAACGAGGTACCTAGAAGCATGATCTCCCTGAAACCAAGTTCGGGTCGGGCTCGCATTGCGACGGTTTGGCTGGATGGTTGCTCAGGCTGCCATATGTCGCTACTTGACATCGACGAGGTGCTGCTTGAGTTGGCGCCGCGGATTGAACTCGTCTTCGGTCCCCTGATGGATGCGCAGGTATTCCCGAGCGGGGTGGATGTCACCCTGGTTGAGGGTGCGGTCAGTAACCAGGATGACGTTAAGCTCGCTCAGAAAGTGCGTCTCAATTCGCGGTTGGTGATCGCACTGGGCGATTGTGCCGTCACCTCCAATATTCCGAGTATGCGAAATGCCATACCGGTGCGCGCGCTGCTTGATCGAGTGTACGTGAAGGGCGCCGACGCGAACCAGGTTGCCCCGCACGACGGCATTCCCCAATTGAATCGGCATGTCGTTCCGCTGCACGAGACTATCAAGGTCGATCTCCATGTCCCCGGTTGTCCGCCGAAGCCGGGAGCTATAGCGCAGGTCATCCTGCAGCTGCTCGACGCGAAGAAACCCGAACTGGCCGGACTAGTGAAATTTGGTTGAGTTGACGCGCAGCGGACAGGAATGCCGCGAAAAAGAGGTTAGGTATGGCTCAGCAAGTCGTCATCCCCCACGTCAGTCGAATCGAGGGACACGCTCGGATCACCATCGATCTCGATGATGACGGTGAGGTCGCCGACGCGAGGCTCCACGTGACCCAGCTACGGGGCTTCGAAAAGTTCACGGAGGGGCGCCCGTACTACGAAATGCCCGCCATCACCGCCCGTATTTGCGGGATCTGTCCGGTCAGTCACCTACTCGCTTCGGTGAAGGCCTGCGATATGATCATGGCCGTCACCATCCCAGATGCTGCAAAGAAGTTGCGCCAGTTGCTGCACTACGCACAATTCGTGCAGTCTCACGCGCTGAGCTTCTTCCATCTTTCCGCGCCCGACCTACTGCTGGGAATGGACGCCGAGATTCCCATTCGAAATGTGCTCGGGTTAGCCCAGAGGCATCCAGAGCTTGCTCGTGACGGCATTGCATTGCGTCGTTTTGGGCAGGACGTGATCGAACGGCTCGCGGGGCAACGGGTGCACCCGGCCTGGACTGTTCCGGGTGGCGTCAACGCGGCCTGGAACGCGCAAGATCGCGATGCGGTGGCCGCGGAGCTACCGGCCGCATTCTCGATTGCACGACGCGCCCTGGGCCTGCTTAAGAGCGTACTTGATACGTTCTCGGAGGAGATCAGGAGCTTTTCCAATTTGCC
>JBLNFG010000608.1:0-3445 GCA_050263495.1 Myxococcales bacterium
CTGGAGCTTTCCGTGAAGGGCCCCGGTGACCAGCGAAGCTGGGCAGGCGCAGCGAAGGCGGCAAGTGGTTTGCTGCCGACCACCGCACTCGCTCTGCGAGCGCTTGCTCCTCCCAAATCCGTGCTCGTAGCCGAAGCTACTGCGCGCGGATGGGAGGAGCGAAGGCCGCGCCGCGGGGCACCCCGGGCCGAGCTGGTTTGAGAATTGTCGCGACAGTTTTCCGTAGCGTCGTCCACCTCCTTCCCATCGCGCGCAGGTCGCCAACGGCGACCAAGCACGATGTTGGAGGAGGTCGGCGGCGCGCAGCGCCGACGGGTGGAGGCAGCATCACACGCACTGGAGCTTTCTGCGAAGGTCGACGGTGACCAGCGAAGCTGGGCAGGCGCCGCAGGCGGCCAGTGCACATGGCTTTGGGGGAAAGTCGAACGGGCATCACGCGCAGCGCGCGTCCGGGCGGATGGGGGCATCATTACTACTTTGAGGAGCGCAGCGACAAGGCCACCTCGCGCAGAGAGGGGCGGCGCTTGTAGTCGGTTTGCAACTGATTGGCGCTAGGTCGTGCCTCTGGGAACGGTAGGCACACGGACCCCCACCGAGAGTCTACGCGGGGCCAGCGCGGGCGGCACCGCTAGAGAGAGCCGTCTCACGCTGGCGCAAACGTCACGGCCGCTAGGTTCAGTCTCCGGCAGCCCAATCCACCCAGGCACCCGTGGCCCAGTTGTCCGTCGCATCCTTGAAGGCTCCGACATAGGGGGCCGTCGCAAAGGTCGCACCCGCTATCGTCGTCACATCAGCCCCCGGGACAGCCACAGTCGGGAACGGGGCTGGCGGGGTCGCATAGCAGTCGAAGCCTGCTGGTGCCGTGGTGCCGTTGCCATTGGCCGCAGCAGCAACCCAGGCCACCTCGTCGAAACCACCATCCTTCGTGTTGTCGTCATTCGGATTGCCCGTGACGTTCAGACGTTGCCCGAAGAACAGACTGCTGGTCCACGAGATCAACGGCGCCTCAGTGGTTCCCACTGCATCGCGGGTGTCTACGCCCGTGTCGAACCCCGTGATGATCGTGTTCTGAATCGAAGTCCCCGCCTGTAGCCCGCGCCGCAGAACGGCGCCGTACGTGGTTGCAGAGCCCTCGGCATTGAAGCCGCACAGCGTAGCGTTGGCTGCGTGCGGAATGGAGCGCTCACTGGCAGCCTCGTACACCTGATTGCCGTCCCACTCGAAGCCGCTCGGATCGCTCGATGTGCCCCACTTGTTCAGGCGTCCAAACAAGAACTGCAGGCTTCCGCGGTACTTCTCGTCCGTGTCGAACATGTCATCGCCCGGGTTCTCGCAGATCAGATGATGTGCGTTGACCGTGCCACCGAACCACTCGAAGCAGTCGTCCATGGTGCGCTTGACCATGATGTGATGCACGCTCGTGCCCGTGCCCACGCCGCCGAAAGTCAGACCGTTGATTTCTTTGGTCGAAGCAATGACGTCGCCACCATACTCGATGCGCACGTACGAGAGAGAGCCGCTGCTGTCCGCCACGTCTGCACCGCCGTACGTGGCGCGCGGATCGGTGAGCCCCTCGAACAACCGCTCGGGAGTGGTCGCTGATGCGTCACCCGCTCCGATAGGCGCTTTTCCGAACAGTACCACTCCGCCCCAAGGCGTGGCCGAGTTGAACTTGAAGCTCTCACTGGAGAACACGATGGGGTGGCTTGCCGTACCGTCTGCTTTGATCTTGGCGCCACGCATGATGAGCAACGACCCTGCGTTGGGCTTTGGCGAAGCGACGACGAGCGTGCATGGCTGAATGTTGAGAGTGACACCGGCCGGCACCCAAACCTTTCCGTTAAGCTTCCAGGTCTTGTCGTTGGTCAGCGTGAGTTCGGTCGCGCCTGTGGGCGGAGTAAGATTGCCGTTGGCATCCGTGGGGACGTTCTGCACCGGACGTGTAGCGTCGTAGATGTTGCACCCGGGCGCGGTGGAGTTCGTTCCGCCAGTTGAAGCTCCTCCCGCGCTAGTGTCTAGCCCGGAAGAACCCGCGAAGCCCAAAGGCGGTGCACTCGTATTGCCTGCGCCGGACATAACCACCGTGCCAGTCGTTCCACCGCTGCCGAGCCCTGTCGATCCGTCGCTAGTGGCGACCCCCGATCCGCCCGAGGGCAAGGCATTGGCTCCGCCCGTGACCGCGCCTGGGGTGCCTCCAGTGCTCGAGGTTCCGCCCTTACCTTCACCGCTCGGTTCCTTGGTGTCATCGTCACAGGCCACCGCGAGAACCATCCCGATCAAACAAGCAACGAAGGCAGAAGTTCTCAGTTTCATCATGTACCTTTCTTCGTGAATCTCGGCCAGACTCTTCAGCGCGCGCGTAACGAAGTGAAGCGGACGTGATGAATTATTCGTGACTCGCAGCGTGATTCCATCGAGACGATGGGTTGTTCGGATCCGCCGCGGCGACGCGCGCCACGAGCACTCGCTTCTCTTGGCATGCGACCAAACCCAACTCGCTCCGCAACTGCAGCCAGCTGTGCGCGCCGAGTCAGTGGGTGTAGGTCCCGACTAGGCTAAATACCCTCGGCTCACGATAGCTGCGAAGGACGAAGTCGTCTTCGTTGCTCGACCCGACCGTGACTTTGTAACGCGACCCGATGAGATTGGTGGCTACGAACTGCAGCTCGAAGTGCTGCGCGAGCTTCTGGGAAAGGGTCAGATCCAGCAGGTGTCGCGAGTGCTCGTAGGAATCTTGCATGCCTCGCGTGCCAACCTCCACGATTCGCTTGCCCGACACGTTGTAGAGGAGTCGGGCCCCAAAACCCGAAGCTTCATGCGCGTAGTCGAGGGCAAGGTTCACCACAAAGGGCGCTTGGTTGACCATCGGGCGCGACCGATTCGTCACCAGCACCACCGACTCGCCCAAGTTCACGTTGATGGCCGATCGCGACAAGGTAAGATTTCCGATCAGACCTAGATCGCGCACCGCCTCCGATAGGAAGCCGAGATTCTTGCGCGCTTCGAGCTCGATACCGACCAGCTTTGCTCCGGGCGTATTGTACGGCTGCAGCGTTCCCTCGGGGCCTGTGTCGACGATGATGTTCTCGATCGGGTTGCGGAAATCTTTGTAGAAGCAGCTAAAGGCAACTACCTCGCTTTGGGTCGGGTAGTACTCGAAACGCAAATCGCCATTATTGATCTCGGTCAATTTCAGGAATGGATTGCCACTGTAGGTGCGCCCTCCGAAGTAGTCAGCGAAGGTGAACGGTGACAACTCCCGAATCTGAGGCCTCGCCAGGGTGCGAGCGGCCGTGAAGCGCACCTTCACGCGTGGAGTGGCCGAGTAGATTAGCCCGACCGAAGGTAGAACATCGGTACTTCTTAGGGAGCTTCCAGCGGGAGCTTCGACGCCAGTGAACTGGCTCACCGGGTCGATGGTCTGCCTCGTGGCCTCGATCCTTGC
>JBLNFG010000609.1:0-5914 GCA_050263495.1 Myxococcales bacterium
CGGACGGCCACGGTGCTCGCGGCAGCGAGCAGCGCCCGTAGGGCGCAGTGAATGCCCAAGGGAACAAAACTAGTAGCGCGATGGCCGCGTAGCGGCCGGGTCCGTAGGACCCATCAATTCACTTGAATCGCGCTACTAGGCAACGATCTGGCGATATTCGAAGCGTAGCGGCGGGTCCGAAGGGGAGCACTTTGGCTGGTATCACCGCGCTCTCGTATACTTGTGCATCAAATTGCGCCAAACGGACGTGCCCACGTAGCGATGACGAGTTAGCGACGTGGGCACTCTACAACACGGCCTATGCCGCGGGTCCTGCGCCAGCAGCCGGTTCTCCAGCGTTACCCGTATTGCCCGAGTTGAACGACTGAAGAGCTAGGTAACTGGGGCCAAAGCGGCGGATGTTGTCGGCCTGTTTCTCCCAGTTATCGTAGTGACTTTCCTCGTCACCCACGAGCGTCTCGAAGAGCTGCTTGGTCTTCGAATCGGCAGCCTTGGCGCATTCGAGAGCGAAGTTGTTGTAGTCGACGATGCTGCCTTCTTCCATCTTCATCGCCATCTCGAGCATCAAGACAGGGTCTTTCACGAGCTCCACTGCGGTGGAGGCTTGCATCTTCACATCACCCTTCAAGAACAGGATGCGCTCAGCGAGTCTCGCGATGTGGCCCATTTCTTGGATCGCCGTGGTTCGGAATAACATTGCGAGTGGCATCAGACCCTGATCTTCGAGATGGAAATGGAAGTACAGGTACTGGTGCACCGCCGATAACTCATCGGCGACGGCCTTGTTCAAGAGGTTGATGCTGACGTCACGGTTCATCGATACTCTCCCTGCGTGTGGCGCTCGGCGCCGTGCCGGAAAGTAGTCTATCTTCGGCAGTTGAGCGAGCAAATCGCCCCAGTCACGTGTTTTCCAATCGAACACCATGGCTCGACGGCCTCCCGGTTTCCGTATGTTTCCAGAAATGCGCGTCTTTGCGAAGCCCGACTCAGTCGAGGGAAGCGTTGCGAAGCTATCCCAGAAGACGAGATGATCCCGACATCGGCGGTAACCACGGCTGGCCAGTCTCGCAATCGACGTGACTCAGGTGAATGCCGGTGTCATTCAACGTCAACATGCCGAACACGATCGGGAGTCCGAATCGTCGCGGTCCCACGGATCCGGGGTTGAATACCGCGATGCCGTGGTCCTCCCCGATGAACGGCAGGTGCGAGTGCCCACAAACGACCATGCTGGCCTGCTCACTGCGCGCCAACTGCAGCACTTCCGCGCGCAGCCTGGTTGCGTTCAACCCCACATGCAAGAGCAGGATGCGGCTCGCCAAACCGCGCGGCGATTGCACGTCGATGACGAGTCGGTCCGGAAGAGCCGGCAGTCTCGCATCGATGTTGCCTCGGACGGCAAGAACCTTCGCGACGGAGCTGAGCTGATCCAACACGCGCAAGTCGCCCACGTCGCCGGCGTGCAGGATCGCGTCCGGTGACAATGCCTGAAGCGTCTCGAGCACGCGCGGATGGGGGGCAGAGTGCGTGTCGGCCAACACCGCCACTCGGAGGTTGCCGGCACTGCTCAACGTGACCCGATCGGGCTTCTGAATGGGACGCTGAGATCGACGGGAAGATGGCGGCATAGGGCAAGTTCTAAAGCTTTACCACGTAGACGGTGCAACCGTGCGGTTCGAACGGCGAATGATCGGGATCGAGCAGGTGCGTCGCGTCGATACCGCCAAAGTTCGTCCCCAGAATTAGCAGCGAGCGGGTTTCGTCGAGCGCGACGATCCGCTTTTCGGCGCTGGTAACCCGAGGCTCGAATGCGAAATCGAGCCGGCCAATCTCGCGTTCATGGGCGTCCAGCTTGACCACCGTCCAGGCGAATGGAACGGGTGCTTCCCACTCGACGCGAACAGCGAGCGAAAGATTGGGGGTTGGTACGTCGAGTTCGACCCGCACGGCAATGAGGCCGAGCGGAGCGATTGGGCTCTTGCTGGCAACACGTCGCGGCAACGTCGTGGCGCGCAAGTTCCAGTCCGGGGTGACCCGCGCATAATCCCCAGTCCAAGCGAGACTCGCCAAGGGCCCCTCAGTCGCGCCAAGTTGCACTCGAGCCGCAGCGAACGCGTTGAGTCGATGGGCTAGCTCCGTTTGTTCGTCGTTCAGCGTCGCCCGCAGCACGTCGAGCCAATCTGGTTCGTTGCGAAATCGAGCTGCGTCCCGATCCGTGGGTTGGCCCGAGAGCGCGAATAACCCCGTGACGAAACCGAACGGCGCCTCGGTGCCAAGCGCACGTTCGAGATACTCGAACAGCAATGCCGTCGACGCGGCGTCCGCGAGTTCCTCTCGCCCCACGGCCGCCAACTCGGGGTGCGCGTTGACGCGCGAGAGCTCGAGCAAATCGGCTTCTCCGGGGCGGCCGAGCTCCCACCATAAAGCTTCGGCATACGCGCGTCGGCTCCGTGGAGATTCCGCGGGATCGAGTCGAGCGGCGATTGCTTCGCCGATGCAGAGGAATGCGTCGCGCTCGACGTGGCGTGCCCCTTCAGTTGCCACGCCGGACCGACAAACCACGGCAGCGGACTGAAATACCGGCACCACGGCGGGGACCAGTGACACCGAGAGCGCTGCGGGTTCATCCCCGATTTCCCAAGTGACCGCCACCGAACCATGGCCTGGCACCGACAGCGCGATCGGGGCGGGTAGCCGGGCTCCATACACTAGCCGCCGATACGCCACCTCGAGCTCGGCGAGTGCCACCTCTAATGTGGAGGCTAAGCGATGCGCGTCTGCCTTGGATGCGGCAACGCAAATGGGCAAGACTGAGCTACACGCGCGTACCCCAGAAACGCGCTGAGCCAGCGAGTCTTTGCGTATCGAACCGGTGGGCAATCGCGGATCAAGCTCGATTTTCGCCTTGACCCGTCGGGCCGCTGGCCCAAGCAGCAGCGACTGCGCGCGCAACGGGCCCGGCTCCAAGAAAATGGCCAAAAAACACAGGAGAATTGCCATTCGCCTGAGCGGGCGAACAGGCCCAGCCTGTCTGTGCGCTGCTTCTTTTGGCTGAGATTTGACACTGTCCGCCACGGTCACCCTATACTGGCACAACCCGACTGAGGAGTCGTCGCCCACCGAGGAATCATGACCGAGCCAACCTTCGACCCAGCACAGGCGCTCAAGATCGATCTGTCGCGCGGGCAATTGACCCTGCATGGATCATCGGGACGATTTCTCGTTCCGACTGAGGGCCTGATCGATCTACTCGCCGCTTCAAGCACCGAAGCCATCGCCGCATTCGGTGCGGGGATTGGAATGGAAATCGGCAGAAGGGTCGCCGATCGTTTGGGGACCCGTATTGACCAGGCCTCGGTCGAGCTTTTCTTGGAACACCTGGGCGGTGAGCTCGCTCTCACGGGCTTGGGGTCGCTCTCCGTGGAGCGGTGGGGCAAGGCCCTGGTGCTGTGTCTCGAGTCGATCAAGGTGCAAGGGAGTCAACATGCCGCCTGTCTCGAACGGGTCTTGGCGGCTCTCATCGAAGCTGCCCTGCAACGCTCCCTTTCGCGCGACGTCTCAGCGATGCTGCTTGCGCACGACGACTCGACGTGGCGCTTCCTGGTCGCCGGACGTCACGCGCGGCCACAAGTAGAACGGTGGCTTGCGTCGGGGCTATCCTATGGCGACGTGCTGACCAGGCTTCATCGAGCTGACAGTCTAGATTCCGGAACCACGCGAGGTAAGTCGTGAACCTGCAGAGCATCGATCGCCTCCAGCATTTGCTCGAACGAGTCCGAGTCAATGCCAAGCGCCCGCGCACCCATACCCAAGGTCTTGGCGCGCATCTCGCGTACGCCGCAGCCCCGAGTGACCAAGCTTCGAAAGCACCAGTCGCTCCTCAAGTGCCGGAAGCGGCACAGCCCGGCGCGCGCGCGCCTCAAGCGGCAAAGCCCGAAGCTCAAGCGAAGCCCGAAGTCTTCGTCGAACCTTCTCTGTCACCGCTGAGCATTCCCGCGGACGAATTGGAGGAGATCGAAATCAGTGTCTCGCCGGAGCCACCTGCTGCGGAGTCTGGCAGGAAAGTGCGTGCTCCAGAGATCTCCGCCGTAGAAATAGTGACGGAGGACCTCTCGATTGAAGACGTTTCGGTGGAAGAGCTGGGCGTCGAAGAGATCCCCATCGAAATCGGCAGTGAGCTTACCCTCGAGAAGCCAGAGCTAGAATCCGAACCCGCAGCGGCGCGCGTGCCTGCCGCTGCGACGGCGTCGGTGGTGCCACAAACCTATACTGCACCGCCTTCGCTGGATGATCTCACGTTCTCCGAGCCGCCGCCTCCGAGATCGGCCTCGCCGGAAGCGCGCGAGTCCGAGATTGAGCCTCCACCCGCGTCGCTGGCGCAGCTCGTTTCCGAGGAATCCGAGCCGCCAGGGTCGATCGATGCAGCCCTGCTCGCCGCAACGGAAGCTCAGGCGGGAACCGGTGGCTCCGAGGTGCCAATCGTTACTCCGCCGCCCGAATCTGGGCCGCAAGTTGCCGTTCCACCCATGGGGGCTCCCGGACTGCCTCGGGCTACGGCGCCAACCATGGAACAGTTGGGCGAAGTAGTGGAGCTCGAAACGCCGTCGGTCATCCCAATCGAGCTCGCCGATCGCAAAGCTACCGAAATCCGTGCGACCGAGAAGGCCACCCGGGGGACCAAGGATTCCTCGCGCGAACCCGTTAGACCCCACGCGGCCGAGAAGACGCCCGCTTCCGAGCAATTCGAGTTTGCTCCACGTGCCTCTCAGCCATCGGCAAAGCTCGAAGCCAGGGAACCCATGCAGACCCTGGTGGGCGGCTTCACCGAGGAGCAGGGCACCGGGAAAGAAGCGCGTGGACCCGAGCCATTACACCCGCAGGTGCGCGTCTCAACCCAAGGCGCGCCCTTCGCCGCGGAAGAGAGCCCCACGGCAGCTTCATCACCCGCCGCGACTCTCACCCCCGAAACCCTGTTGCGGCCGAAACGCGTGGGAGAAGACCGAGTACTCGATGTCGTCGCAGCGGCTCATGCGTTCCGTCCGCACAGCTTTATCGAGCTCCTCGACGCCTCGCTCAACCTGCTCAAATAGCGGCCACTCGAGCATCCGTTGCAGAGGGGTAGCAATGCCTCGCGTTGAGGCTGCTGTCGATTCCGCTATAGGAGCCACTCGAGCATCTGTTGCGGACAGGCGGCAATGCGCCCCCCGCTGAGGCTGGTGTCCATTCCTCGGAACTACGAGAGCGACGGCCTTTATGTCCGAGAAGGGAGAATAACCGGTTGTCCGGTTTTTCGGCGTTTAGGTCGATTTCCCGCATCTCGCGGTTGCGCGCCGAGGCATCTGACCTACGGTTGGCCCTGCCAGGGGTGCGACCTCGCCGTTTTGGCAGTCGTCACCCGCTACACCCGAGATTCTCATGAAGACGATCATCCTGTGCGGCGGAGCCGGCACGCGGCTGCGCGAAGAAACCGAATACCGCCCGAAGCCAATGGTCGATGTTGGTGGCCGTCCCATTCTTTGGCACATCATGAAAATCTACGGTCATTATGGCTACTCAGATTTTGTTTTGTGTCTTGGGTACCGCGCAAACGTCATCAAGGACTACTTCCTCAACTACGAGGCGATGAACAATGACTTCTCGATGACGCTCGGACGTTCGCACACCGTCGAGTACGTGAACCGTCACCCCGAGCACGATTTCCGCGTCACTTTGTCTGATACCGGCGTCGACACAATGACGGGGGCACGCGTCAAGCGCGCCTCCGTCTACCTGGATTCCGACTACTTCATGGTGACGTACGGGGACGGCTTGTGTGACGTGAATATCCAGAAGTTGGTCGAGTTCCATCGCTCTCACGGCAAGCTTGCGACCATTACCAGCACGCGGCCGACATCGCGTTTTGGGATCCTCGAGC
>JBLNFG010000610.1:0-4541 GCA_050263495.1 Myxococcales bacterium
GGCGCCGTGACCACCAGCTCAATCCAGCCGCAGTTTATCTCGGTTCCACAGCCACCCGGTGGCTGCAGTGTGAAACCATTGAGCTCGAAGTAATTCTGCGGATCGGGTGCCCCGTCAACGGTAACGGCAGCCGGGCCAACGTGCACCAGGATCGGCTCGCTACAGGAGACGGTGAGCGATGTCCCCGATTGGGACACGCTACTGCTCGCAGTCCCCAACTCCACGATGGCAAAACCCTTTGGGGCGCGCGCGACCTTCGTAGCGTCGGCATCGGTGCTGCACCCGGCCACTCCGGCAATTGCAGTGCTGAGCATCACGATGAGGAACTGGGAACGAGCGGAGCAAGGCATGAGGCGAGTCGCGTAGCACAGGTTGCCGGTTCACGTCTTCGGAGCAGTGGGGGAGCACCGAACTGATCGGCGAATCACCGGACCTCGTTGGCACTCAATGTTGAGATTCGGCACCAACGGGCCGCAAAACTGCCGAGCAGTGAGGTCGCTGGCAGGCCCGCCGCTCCGGGCTGTTCGAGTTTGAGTACTCCGCGCACGGCCCCTTGAGCATCCAGTTGGACATCCGTGAGCTCCACTAGCCCTCCAGCCGGCACTTCTCTTCCTTGCTTTCCCACGCGGACGTACGGCATTACCTGAAACGGAATGGGTTCGGCGCCTGCGACCTCGGCTTCCGACCGGAGACCGGGCCAGGGATACGGACCAGGCGCGAGCTTCGCTGGGCTCTGGGCAGAGAACGAGAGCGTAACCAAAACCTGGTCCGCTGCGAGCGGCAGATAGGAATCGCAGGTGACGGGGTGGCTCGATAATACGACCCGAAGCTCGGTGCCGACCCCTGGGATCTCGGTGTATTCGGCGAGCGAAGCCCTAGGCTGGAAGCTTCGCTGCTCTTCCGGTTTTTGGCCCAGGTTCACATGAATGGCAGGCGCACCCTGAGTCTCGCACCCGTTGAAAGCGAGGCACACTGCGAGCCCCATGACAGCAGCGCTTCGGCCATGCCAGCTCCCTATCGACGGCCGCGCCACGATCTGCTCTGTCTTTGGCACTCGCCGGTCATGCCGCATTCTGCCCGAGGAAACAAGGATCGTGTGCGCTTTGGCTGGTCGACTGCTCACGCGGATTGGGTTCGTTCGCTATCCTCTTGGAGTGCGACAGGCCATGGTTCGTCCTTGAGCCTCTTGCCGACCTCGGCCATTGCTCGCCGGACTGCGGAGATGGTGGGACGCGCGCGAGGATCGTGGCGCAAGCAGGCCGCAAGCACGATTGCCAAATCGGAGGTGCGAACGCGACGCGCCAAACGAATAAGGCGCTCGGGCCAGCCATCATGGGATACGTGCTGGGTGACGAGTGCCATTTCATCGGAGCCGTCGAACAGTGGCATGCAAGTCAACACTTCGAAGGCCATTGATCCAAACGCATAAACATCGGCCGCCATCGGAGTGGCGCTGTCGGGGTCAGGGCACACCCCTAGAATCTCCGGCGCGCAGTAGTCCAACGTGCCGCAACCAGGGCGGAGTTTGTGTCCGCTGAGGCCGAAATCGACGAGCACAGGAACGCTGTTGTCGCGCAAGATGACATTTGATGGTTTCAGGTCGAGATGCCCGAATCCTGCTGCATGCATTGCTTCGAGCCCGCAGAGTATCCCGTCGACATAGTCGATGACACGTTCAGTCGTCAGGGTGCGACTTCGAACCAGTCGATCGAGGCCAAAACCGCTGATCAGTTCCATGACGAGGATTGGTTTCGGCCGCGCCGCGAGATCAAAAGTAACGAACCTCGCGAGGTTTGGGTGGTGTGGCAGTGCGATCAGGGCGCCCGCTTCGTCTCGGAACAGCGCGAGAAACTCCGCCTCGCTCAAGCTGCGTGCCGTGGTGGGATCGTATTCGGGAACCTTGAGCGCAAAGAGCTCGGCCTTTGGGTTGTTGCGTTCTTCGAGTCTTCTGGCAACGAACACCGAACTTACGCCACCCGTTCCCAATGCCCGGACGACATAGAAGGCCCCAATCGTTCGGCGCGGAAGTAGCCAGTCTGGCAACGGCGCACGTCGCTTCTCGAGAGGTATTGCGTAGACGTCACTGGCCGCCGCTAATGGGAGAGATTGTAGTCTGGAGCACACGGCTGAGATCGTGGACCCAAACGCTTCCGGGACGTCTCGAACGAGTTCGGCAACGGCTGCTTGAACCTGATCGGACTTGAGGGGAACCCCCTCGGAAATAGAACGCTCCACCAACACCGAGAGCGGGATAACTTCTTCGGACGGGGGAGGGGGAGCCGAAATCTGCCGATCGAGCACGCGACGAAAGGCGCTGCGAATCAGGGACCCGAGAGCAGAGGTCGCTTGTTCTAACTCACGCATGGCGTCAATCGTGGAGCGACTCTTGTCGACTAATTCACTGATACCGCGGGCTACGGCGGCCAACTCTAGGGCGCGCCCAAGGCGCAAGATCGTGTGCCGCATCGCTTCGCCCCGGTACGAGCCTCCGGCGCCCAGCGCCTGGCTGAGCCGAACGACCCGGCGCGCCAATAATGCCTCATCCGCCACCACGCCGTCTTCACCGGGACTAGACGGCAGGTCCAACATTGGCTCAGGTGTTTCGGCGACCTGCGCCCCCAAGAAGGTCGAGTAAGCGAGGAGTGGTGAGCGCACGTCGGCATTGGTCGATGCCTCGGCAATCGCACTAATACTGTCGCGATCCGTCAGGTGAGATGCCACGACCAGGAACAGATCACTCGGCTCCGCCAACGACTCGCGCACCGCCGTGTCGAAGCTTCTGGCTAACGTGGCACATAAGAGACGGTGTACTGCGGCGTCGGGACCCGAACCGATGAGGCTCACGAGTACCTCCGCAACCTGGCGCAAGCGGAGTTTTAGCCGATTGCTGGATTCCTCGGTGTCTCCGGACACCGTCTCGGCGTCCATCAAGTGCAGCAGTGCCCGCAGGCAACGCTGCTGCATTGAGGTGTTGACAGCGGTGGAGCCTTGTTGCCTACCGGCTTCGATCGCGTCGAGTAGCCAACGGCCAACCCGGTGATTCAGACGCTCGACGAGCGGAACGGGGGCGGAATCAGATTCGCCCGGACGCCGATTCATCAGCAGCAGGTTGTACAGGCATGAACGCTCGAGGCAACTGGCATCCAGGTCAGTAAGCATCGACAGTGTTATTGCCAGGGACTCGTCATCGCCAACCGCGGCGTATTGTAGCTTCTCAGCCACCTCGTGCGCCTGACGCGCAAGGTGAATCGCGGCATCATGGGCCGCGCGCGCTCCACTCGACTCGAACGCAACCAGTGCCTGACGTACGGCTTCACCCAAGCTATCGATGTCTGCGTGATCGAGCACACGGAGCGCGCGATCGATTGCACCAAAGCTAGCCGGTTGGGCCGGATCCCTTGCGGTGAGCAAGGCCTTACGGAGCATTTGGGTGGTTCGCGTGCCAAGTGCCCGCAGACTCACGTCCGTCAGCAGCGCTGCTGCGGCCTCCGCCACATCTGCGCGGTGGGTTGCGAGCAGCGCATCGAGCAATGCATCAGCCGCGTCAGGCTCAGCCTCGATCACCCGCGGCAAGGCAGCGACCATGACCGACGCGATGCCGGGATCAGCGGCGCCGATTTCGCTCCGGAGCAGCCGTTGGCATTGTTTGAGCACCGTGTGTGGGTCACTCGCCGTCAACGCAACGAGCGATACCGCAGCACGACGCCATTCCGTAGGTGAAAGCGCAGGATCCAGGGCCAACTCGACTTCTTCGCGTGCGTGCCGATCAACGCCTGCAAGGAGTCCGCGTGCGATTGCTGCGTGACGCCAGACCAATGGTTCTCGATCAAAGAGCAGTCGGCGGAACGTGGGCTGAACGTCTGCACTCTGAAGTAGCTGTCGCGGGTACGAGTCGCCCTGCAACGATCGCGCAACGGCCTCTCTTGCTGCGTGCTCGAGTAGCTTGGCCGCAAGCCGGCGCGCTGGAAGTGCAGCGCTGCTCGGACGGTGCACCCAGCGTTCGAACGTCTCGCGTCGAGCAACCAGGGCGAACGCGAGCATGTCGCTGTTCACGGTGGTTCCCGTGGGAAGCTCGAACAACAACGCGAGTCGAGCTCGCAAGGGCGCCGTATCCAAAGAGCGTGCAGCGCCAAGCGCCATGCGGGTTGCTACGGCGCAAAAAGTTGCGGCAGTGCCTTCGTACAGTCGCACGTACACCCGCTTGCCGAGCTCGCGACGTTCGTTTCCGGGCTGCAGAACGGAGGTCAGCTCGTATAGTGCGACCGACGCCTTGCTCGGTTCGATCCAATCCAGATCGTCGACCAACGCGCTCTCCAGCGCAACTCGGATTGCGCGCTGCAATAGCTGGTGGTCCACTCCATCGAGCAGCGGTGGCCGATCGACACGAGTAGTCTGCCCAAGCGCCGCAATGGCTTGCCGCCAATTAGCTCGTCGATCTGATTCGTCCCTGAGGCGAGGTATGCTGACCAGTGCTTCGACTGGGCTGATCCGAGAACGCATTGTTTGGGCTAATGCCCGTCCCTTGAAAACGCTCTATTGGG
>JBLNFG010000611.1:0-4209 GCA_050263495.1 Myxococcales bacterium
AATCAGCGGCAGTGCTGGTGCATCGACCAGCATCCGAACTAGCGTACCCACAAGGATCAGCGCTGGAATGTGGGTGACGTGCGCCATCATCGACGGTGGAGTGAAATGCTGGGGTAGGAACGACAACGGTCAGCTTGGGAATGGCAGTACTGCCAACGGCTACGAACCAACTCAAGTACAAGGGCTCGTCACTGATGCGAGTGCGATTGCTACCGGTTCCTACCACGCGTGCGCCGTCGTGCGGGGCGCTGCATACTGCTGGGGGAGTAGCGGTTGGTCAGGCGCGAGCAGCGCATTGGGGAACAACGTCACAACAGAGAGTGCGGTGCCGGTCCCCGTTGCTGGGCTCTCAGCGGGAGTCACCTCAATCAGTGCTGGATGGGGATTTAGCTGTGCCGTCGTCAATAGTCAGGCAATGTGTTGGGGCGACAACACCTGGGGCCAGCTGGGCAGCGGCGACACGATCGGAACGGTTGCGCCAGTACCAGTGCAGGGGCTGACAAGCGGTGTCACGGCAATCTCCGCAGGTAACGGAACAACCTGTGCGATCGTCAACGGCGGCGCGATGTGCTGGGGTGACAACTCCTCCGGTAAAGTCGGAGACGGAACCCTAATCAACAGCACGGTGCCGGTACCGGTGCGGGATCTCTCCAGTGGTGTTACGGCGATCTCGGTTGGTCTCTTCAACACCTGCGCGGTGGCGCATGGCGCTGCGTATTGCTGGGGCTGGAACGAATTCGGGGCGGCGCCGGACGATTTCGTCGACTACTGGGGTGCCGCACGCAGTGAGCTCACGAGCACGGTGCCAGTTCGAGTCTCGGGGCTTTCGACCGGAGTCACGGCAATTGCTCTTGGGGAAGACAACACCTGTGCGCTGGTCGATGGTGGCGCGAAGTGTTGGGGGTGGAACGAGTATGGAGGGCTCGGGAATCCGGACTACCGTCAATCACTAAGTGTACCTATCCCGGTGCTGGGGCTGAGCTCCGGTGTAACAGCGCTGACCGCCGGGTACCGGCACGCCTGCGCGTTGGCTGACGAAAAGGTGATGTGTTGGGGAAGCAATTTTGCTGGCGCCCTGGGTATCGCTTCCGCTGAGCAGAGCGCTACGCCCGTGCAAATAGTGGGACTCTAGTAACTATTAGGACGTCACCGAACGACGCCTGACAGCCGATGCTCCGCGCGAACGTGAACGGCGACTCCAACAACATCCTCGAGCCCACTCGTTTTCTAGCTGGCCGTCTTCGCCCTAGCTAGGGGAACGTCTTTTCGATGACTCGAACCTTTCCGCCAATCGTGCTCAGTTTTGCACGACGTTTCATCGCCGCGAAACAGGTGGAACCGGAGCTGAGTCTCAACTCAATTCGCTTGGTGCAGTGTACGAAGGTTCCATCAAGGGACGCTTCGGCAACAGAAAGCCGCCTGCATCGACCTATGCCACCCGCGCACCACGCTTCATGCACGACGCTGTGAAAGGATTCGTTGGAGGGAATTTCTGGGATGGCCGCGCCACTACGAAACAAGATCGCATGAGAGAGATTCGGTCAACTGCGAAAAGAGAGGTTAGCGCGGACAGGCCTCCTCCTTCTTCCAGATCTCACGCCGCCTCCGCGCCGCTCTACCTAGCGCACAGCCCAACGGTCATCCCATCGTATGCGGCCAGAACGTTACTCAGGTCGCAGTATTCGCCCTCTGCGCAGTGTTCCGGTCCCATACACGGCGAGAAGCTACCGTTCAGCGTGGGAGCGCCACCCGTTGGACTGCTACCGAACTGATGGGCGCCACCAGTGTTGCCTCCCGCTTCCCCCTGCCCTCCTCGATTGAGGGAGCCAGAAACGAACGTCGAGGAGTCCTCGCCGCCCGAGGCGGGCTGCCAGCGCGATGGCGTCGAATCCGCGGCGCTCCCACCAGAACTGCTGGCAGTGGGATGGGTGCGCTTGGGGGTTCCCTTTGCGAGCTTCTCATAGCGAAAGGGATCTTCCTCCTCGGCGCAGGCAATCTCTAGCAGCGGAACCAGCATCCAGACCCAATGCCTCGACATTGATCATCACCTCAATCCTATCGTGTCGAAGTGGGTCGAAGCGGGTGAGTGCGATCTGCTCAGGTCAACGACGCACCTACGGAAGAGAGATGAGGACGAGACAGCTGGAGCGCTTAACCTGGTAAGGCGGGAATTTGCTGAACTCTACGGCGCAGCCCTTCGCTGGATCACATCCATCTGGGTTCCTGCAGACGATCTCGGCTTCCGCGTTGTCCTGCGAATAGCTCAGCTGCATTGACTCCGTGCACGGGCAACCCTGGTCGCAAGCTCCCGGCCACATAACACAGTCGAAGGAGCAACTTTGCTCGCCAGAAACTCCGTCGAATGCACACTCGGGAGTTGTCACCATCTGACAAAGGCAGGATTCGCCGGCAAACCCCGTCGTGGTGGTGCTTTCGCTCCCGCCTAGAGACGTGCGCGTATCGACACTCCGAACCCCTCCGGTACCTCCTCCAGCTACGTTCTCGCTCGTTGATTGGCCTCCTCCCATCGATGTTGTCGCTTCTCCATTTCCGCCGCTCGCGCTAAGGCCCGCACCGCCGCTGCCGCTTGCTGCGCTCGCGCTGCCAGCTCCTCCGCTCGGGTTGCTGGTGCCGCTAACTCCGCCGCTGCCGACGTTGGCGCCAGCTGCGCTCGTGCCACCCATTCCTGCACTGATGCCACCACTTCCTCCGTTGGTATTGCGCGCATTCGTCGCAGAGCTGGCGCCCGTCGATGCTGTGCCGCTCCCGGCACTGCCCCCCGAATCGACGACGGCAACGATATATCGATCCGTCCCGCATGCCGCAACCACCGTGGACGTCACGAAGGCGAAAGCGAACAGCCGAAGGCAGAAGGAGGTCGACATGGTGCCTCAGAAGAATGGATCGAGCGGAAAGCCGAGTTCGATGGCAAATCCAGGGTTCAACCAACTGTGCACGCTGCGGCTGTCATCAGTGCTCCCGACAACGTAGTATTCCGTATCTCGAAACGGAACCCGCAACTCGAAGCGCGCGGCAACAGTCACAAAGGAGGGGGCCCATTCGTAGCCAACCGCGCCGAGAGTGAAATAGCGTTTCTGCGTGGCTCCGGGTTGCCCCGCTGCCGGAGCCACCGAGTCGGCGCTCCATCGCGTCGAGAGCACGCCGATCCCAGCTTCTAGGTGCGGACGAAAATTCCCCGCGGTCTTGGGCTTCCAACCCAGACGTAGCTCAGCGAGAAATCCGGTGAGGCGCACGCGCGTGAACGAAAGCTCGAATTGTTGCGGTGCTAGGTATGCCGCGGCGGCTCGCGCCGAGAAACGCTCGATGAACACCGCTGAGACGCTACCACCGAGCTGATCGAGCCAGCCCTCTCCGCCCGAAGCATGGGTGGAGTACGCAGCAGCGAGAATGACACCGACGGGTCGCTCGGAAAGCGCTGGTGCACTCTTCGTTTCGGCGGCACGGGCACCCTGTGCGAGCTGCAAAGGCAGCTTGGACGGCGCCGTGGGCGCTTGCGCGACCGGGACTTGACTCGAGGCTGCCGAGCCTGTCGATGAAGCTGGCGGAACACTGGGCTGAGAGAACGGTGTGATGAATTTGCCTGACTCTGCTTCGATCGCCGACTCCACTATCTGCCGGGGGCTCTGCCGCTCGCGCGCCCAGAGTGCGCTTGCCGACGAGTGCGCCACCTGCGCCAGCGTCTCGCAACCGATCTCGTCCAGTCCCGAGGTCAGAAGGACGTCTCGGTAGAGGTAGCGAGTATTCTCACTGTGCCGTTCACGTATTGCGACGTAGATCCGAGCGAGCGACGCCGGATTCAGCGTGATCCAGAGGTAGAGTGTGCCAGGCGTGGGCGGATGTAGCAGCGCATCGCGGTCAAGCTCGGCACGCGCGTCGGTGGTGAAACGAGTTTCTGCGGGAAATAGGCTGCGTACCCGATAAGAAAGCGAACGCTCACGTTGCACTGAACCGACGAGCACGAGTTCGACGGTACTCGGAGGAAGCTCAGCCGTCGCTGCGGGGCGTATCTTGCATGTGATCACCAAAAGGACCGCCGCAACCCATCCAATCCTGAAGCGCCGCTCGCTGGAGCGAAACTGTTCCGTGTTTGACTGTGACGGGGAGCAGTTCGGGGTCGAGATCGCTCTAGCACCGGTCTCTCTACAGCCCGGCATCTTTCATCCTTCGACGTGCAACATCGGCATAGGC
>JBLNFG010000612.1:0-7931 GCA_050263495.1 Myxococcales bacterium
GTTCTGGACCAGCGACAGCCCCAAGATCTTCGTGTTACGAAAGACGGGGCCCATTTCTTCGTAGCGGACCTTGGCGAGCGGCGGGTACATCATCAGGATGAGCCCGATAGCGATTGGTATGTTCGTCGTCCCAACATTGAACTGGTTGATGAACGGGACCACATCCGGATAGAGGAATCCGCCACCAACACCGATCCCCATCGCGAGAAAGATCCAGAGTGTTAGGTACCGATCGAGGAACGATAGCTTCTTCAGGATGGTATTAGAGTCATTCGACATTTCAGCTCCACCTCCCTAACGTCATGCAGTATAGACGAGTCCCGCGGCGGCAAATAGGACCAGCACGCCGCAAACAATCTTGAGTATCGTAAGCGCCTTCGATTGCTCGTTCCAGTCGAGATAGCGCTGAATGAATTCCGTGGACGAGCCAGCGAGTCCGATGACTCCGCAATGCCCCACGCCGAAGGCTAGAAGTAGAGCAATGCCCCGCAGTGGGCTCGTCGCCGAACTGCCAAAAGTCACGCCTAGAATCGGCGCTAGAAAGGCAAAGGTGCAGGGGCTCAATCCAAGCCCCAGGACGAATCCGACGATGGCCACCGCCAACACGCCCTTACGCTTGCTACCTTTGACCGTAAGTGACGGCAGCGGAATCGACAAGACCCCGATCAGATGTAAGCCGGCCGCCACGAAGATCGCGGCTATCACGTAGTTGGTGACAGTGCGGTATTGCTGCAGCGCGTAGCCAACCGTCGCGACGACCACACCTAGAATGGCAATTGCGCCGAGCATGCCTCCGGCTAGTGCGAACGAGAGTAAGGCTCCACGGCCGCGCTTGGGTGAACTGCTGGTTGTCGAGCCCACCACTCCAATGACGAGAGGGATTGTGCCCAGATGACAAGGACTCAAGAGAACACTGAAGATCCCCCATAACAGGGCCGCCGCGAGAGCGACAAGTAGTGAGGCGCTCAACGCGTCAGTGGCCCAGAAGAGCAGCTTATCCATGACGTACTAGATCCCCGATGCCGGCTTGAATTGGAAGCCGAGTTCGGCCCATTTGGCGATAATCGCTTCGGTCCGAAAGACACCGATGTGGCGATACAACTCGCGGCCGTCAGGTGCGTAGAAGATCTGCGTCGGAATCGTCTGAATGCCGTAACGTTGTGCTGCGAGTGGCTGCTCTTGAACGTTGACGAATTCGATCGTCATGGCACCAGGATACTTCTGCTCGAGTTCTGCCATGACACCGAGCATTGCTTTGCAGGGTGCGCAGGTCGTGGTGCCAAGATCGACGAAGCGTGGAAGCGCTTTGGCTGTGACAGGCGCGCCAGTGGCTGGCAGCGACGGCTGCACGCCTTCCGGTGCAATCGTAGTCGCGCTGCCCTTGGACTTGAGAAATAGCGGGACAGCCACAACCCCAACTGCAATGATCACCGCGGCTGCTATGGACTTATTGGTCACGGTCGAACCTCCGACTTCGAAGACAAGAGAATTGACTGAATCGATGCGACGTCGAGCAGCTTGCCGACACTTTTGAGCTCGCCGTTCACTACGAGCGCCGGTGTTCCGGAAATTCCTGCGTCGAGCATGGCCTGCACCCGAGTGACGTGTTCCACTGGAAACGCGAACGCCGGCAATGCGGCTCGTTGTGAGACAGATGGTTGAACGGACGCGATTCGCGTCCCATTGGCGATCGCGCCCAGGAGGAAAGGCGTGGAGAGCGCAAAGAGACCACCACCGATGATCGTTGCGACCGCGGTTGGTGCGAATACTGCGGCAGGCGTCAGTGCCCAATGCTCGCGACCCCACCACACCAAGCCCACCAGAAGCATCCCCACGTTCACTGCATAAAGCGCGATGCAGAATGGACAAGCTTCTCCAGATCGGACCAGTAGCGTTGCCAGATATACCGAATATGCGACCGCTCCAAGCCCCATGGCAGTAATGATTGACGCGACGCCCGAGAGCGACGCTCGCGCGTGGATCTGTCCCGCGCGCAACACCAAGACGAGAATGGCCAGGCTGGCACCCGCAATGTAGAAGGCAGTCCCAAAGTGGGACATTGGGACGCCCCAGAGCTCCGCGATTGGGCTAGCATGTGCAGACTTGCAACCAGAGTCAATCAATGCGGCGCAGGCTCCCAACGCAACTCCACCCGAGATTCGAAACCGCACGTGATCCCACGTTGACAAGCCGCTGACCACGGCTCCGAGGGTGCACAAACACAGTAACGCGATCGGCGCAGCATATTCTTGCGACCGCGGGGTGGTCACGGTCATTGCAGGGGATTGACTTCCCGAGGTTCGAACCCGGCACTCGTGACTTCGAAGCGGGGACCTCCGAGCTCTCTCAGGTACGCCTCGGCTACGCGACTTCGAGCCGAATTGTGGACGCAGACGAATAGGACCTTGATCGTGTCATTCATTGAGTCGTCCCTCCTTCAACTGGCCATCGATACCCCTGGTTCCACAGCACCGTTGCCCGTATCGTGACGCCAGACTTCAAGGACGAGTTGAGGGCAATGCCGTGACAACTCGTTCATAAATGGCGCTTCACGCGCTTGCCGTAAACGAAGAATTGGATCTGTGACGGGCAGCGTCGTGAGACATTGATTCACCACCCATGCCGTTGGTGCGATACCCGCGCGGGCCAAGTCGCGCTCGAGCTGCATTGCCTCGTGAATGGGTGTGGCCTCCGGAAGCGTCACGATGAGGACCTGGGTGAAGTTCGGATCACGCAGCCGGGGCAGGAGTTTCTGCACGGCTTCTGGACTCCCGCTCACCTTCCGCAGAACCTCCCGATGGTATGCCTCTGTCGCGTCGAGGAGCAACAAGGTATGACCGGTAGGGGCCGTGTCGATGACCACGAAGCCATTCTCTCCCGCTGCCACCGTGGCAGCGAAGGCACGAAAGACGGCGATTTCTTCCGTGCAAGGCGAGCGCAGATCCTCTGCGAGCAGCGCGCGACCCTTTGCGTCGAGGTCCTTGCCTGCGGTGGACAACACTTCTTCGCGGTAACGGCGAGTTTCGACCTCGGGATCGATCCGCGTAACGGTCAACGTCCGTGGTCGCTCTTTTGCAGCGGCATCAACGTGTGCCGCTGGATCGGTAGTCGTGAGTATGACGCGGTGACCACCACGCGCCAGCGCCGTCGCAATTCGCGCCGCGACGGTGGTCTTGCCAACTCCACCCTTCCCCATGGTCATCACCACCCCGCGACTCTTGGCCGCGATGCTCCGAGCAAGTGAATCGAGTTGGTCGGCGTCGACGGCGATTTCGGTCTCATGCGGGGAAGCTGCGCCAGTCAAGTCCGAAGAAACGGCAGCGTCGCGAGAAAAGAGGCGACGAAGCGCTTCTATCCCGACGAGACCAAACGGGCACAGCGGCACTTCGAAACGAGGCAATTGGATCAGCCCGACGGGAATGTCAGCCATGGATTCGCGTCCTCGACATTCCAGAGCACGCGCGAACACGTCACTCGGATCCGTGGCATGAAAGAGGCCATTGACGATGAGTTGCAGGTTCAAGACGCCGAGCTCGGACAACTCTGCGCGGGTTCGCTCGGCTTCCTTGAGCGAAGCCTGGTCAGGACGGGCAACAAGCACGACGGTCGTCTGTGCTGCAGATCGGAGTGCGGCGTTCGATGCCGCGTACAGTTCTCTCTGAGCGCCAAGCCCAGACAGTGGACCGAGACAGGATGTCCCACCGACATTGGTCTCGATGAAGTTCGACCATGCCGCGGGCAATTCGAGCAGGCGCAGCGTATGGCCGGTGGGCGCCGTGTCGAAGATCACGTGGTCGAACTCCGCGGTCGCAGCCGGGTTGCCAAGCAACTTCGAGAATTCGTCGAATGCCGCGATCTCGACTGTACACGCACCGGAAAGTTGCTCTTCGATGCTTGCCACCGCGGCAGCAGGAAGAACACCGCGGTACGGAGCCACCATGCGCTCCCGATACTGGCGCGCCGCTTCGATCGGATCGACGTTCAGCGCAAACAAGCCCGGTGCCGCTGGAACGGCAGTTGGCGTCGATGAGAGCTTCGTACCCAATACCTCGTCGAGGTTCGACGCAGGATCCGTACTGACGAGCAGGACGCGTTTGCCTGCGTCGGCGAGCGCAATAGCCGTGGCGCTTGCCGTCGAGGTCTTGCCGACTCCGCCCTTGCCCGTGAAGAATAGGATGCGGGTCGGGTGTTCAATGAGGTGTGACATACGACATCCTTGCAGCTGCCTAGCAGCAGCACTTCGACTTTTTGGACGTCGAATCCGATGCGTTTGAGCCGCAGCAACCGCCGGAAGACCCCTTGGGCTCGGCGTCATCGGGAGGAGTATCGGACGCGTCACGGCGAAGGTATTTTTCCGCGAGGGCAAGGATGGCGCGCGCCGGGGAGTCCTTCACGTTTTGCGCGACCGTGACGGCGCGGAGCATGTCTTCTCGGGACACGCCCAGCTTTCGCGCTTTGTCGAAGTGAAACTTGAAACACGATTCGCAATTGGAGGCAATCGACGCTCCAAGGGCAACGAGCTCGCTCACCGCATCGCTGAAGATCGACGTGGGGACGGCAAGTCCTGCCCACTCGGCGAGCTGTTCCCTGGTCGGGTACGTCCCGCGGCTTTTCGCTGTTCCGTTGACGACGACGAGCGGCAACGCGGAGGCGTCCTCGGACTCGAGTGCCTGCTTGGCAAGCGCGTTTTCCACGAATGCCTGTGGTTGCTGGGCGAGATTGAAGCGTTGGACCGTTACGCCATTGGTGCTGAGCCATTCGAGATCAGCAGCAAAGCGAATCAGCTGCGGATCTACGGATGGTCCGCAGATCCCGGTCGAACAGCACATGGCAGGATCGAAAACTTGAACAATGATAGACATAGGATTTCTTTCGGTTATCGACGATGGACGATATATTGATAACGGAAGAGTGCCTCTAGAGGCCTCCGACCAGCGCCTTCAGGCGACGCAGCGTGCGGGGTTCGACGCAATAGTCGACGCGAGGTCCATCGACCTCACCACGAATGAGTCCGGCCTCTTTGAGGATCTTGAGATGTTGGGACACGGTTGACTGCGCCAGTGGCAGTTCGTCCACGATATCACCGCAAACACAGGCATTCTTGCGCACGAGGATGCGCAGGATCTGAACGCGCGCGGGGTGACCAATCGCTTTCGCCAGCATCGCAAGCTCCTCGTCGGCTTCCGTGCCCTCGATCGGACGCAGATCCGGCTGTTCATCTGCTGGGGGGCAACAAGCCCCACGCGCTAGTGCTGCGTTCTTCATCGTTGAACGACGATAGCTTGGAAGGACTCGCGGGTCAAGGCTGCGTAGTCTCTAAACAACGATATGACCGGTTGGGTGCTGGCAATCGAAGTCATCTCTTACTACTGGTCGCGCGACGAATTCACGCCGTGTCTCGATGTTGCACCACGCCGCTCTTCTCCTCGTCGTCCTGAGCCGCACCATCCCCGAACATCTCCCGCGCCTTTCGGATCTCGTTGCGCGTCATGGGCCCTCGTAGGTACGACATGGCCCAGCGTGGTTGCAGCAGGATGGTCCCCACGCGCGCGTGAACATCACGCATCACGAACCACCTGGGCGCGAGATTCTTGATGGCTTTGCCGAGCGTCGCCGTCGAGAACCCTTTGGTGTCTGTCGAGGAAAGCCCGTCGAGGACTCGGGCGCAATCGGCGTCGGTTTGCAGGCGCCCGATGCACCAGACGCCAGCGTTGCCGAGAGCTCGGTAGTCGACGTCCATCGGGTTCTGGGTCGCGACCAGTACGCCCACGCCGAAGGCTCGCGCTTGTTTCATCAGCGCCACGATGGGGCGTTTGGTGGGAGGATTCGCCGGGTGCGGCGGAAGAAAGCCGTACACCTCGTCGAACACGAGCAATGCTCGCAATCGACTCGAACCTGGGAGGGAACGCACCCACGCCAGTACCTCTTCGAGAACGACCCCCAAAACCAGAGCCCGCTCTTCGTCATCGAGGTGCGCCACGCTGAGAATCACGGCCGGCGTGCGACCGTTCTTGGGTGTCAGCCAGGCGCCGATGTCCAGTGTGGCGCCTTCGCGCCAACTCGCGAAGGTAGGTGACGCAAGCAGCGTGTTGAGTGCTGCCGCCAACGCCTTGCGCTCGGACTTGGGCAGGAAGGCGTCGATATCGAGGGCGCCCACCTTCTCGATGGGGGGCTTTGCCAGATCTTCGAGCAGCGTGGCTAATGATGCCGGTTCGCCGCGACGAAGACGATCTTCCGCTAGTACGGACAGCAACACGTGTTCTCGACTCTTGGCGGGATCGGGATCGCGGCCCAGTAACCGCAGCACCAGTGATACGGCCGCGCTCAGCGCGTCACGCGCGGACTCTGGATCGACGTCCCAGCGATCGGAACGACGCTCGAGGGACGACAGGATGTGGAGCAGTTCGCCCGACGAGGAGCCCGGCGTGATGACCCGGAAGTCCGTCTTCTCGTGGTAGGCGTGCAGCTCAGGTTCTCTGATGTTCCACGCCGCGAGGGCACTCCTTCGGACCTCGTTCTGTTCTGTCGCGATTTGCTCCGCCGTCTTTTCCTCCGAGAGGGCTACGGATTCCACCCAAGGTGCGAGATCCGACGGATCGAAGCGCGGGAAGTTCAGCAGCAGGTTCGGCAGATCGCCCTTGATGTCGATCATCAGCGTGGGCACGCCCGCTGAGAGAGCCTCTTCGACCATGACGGTCAGCAGGCCCGTCTTACCGCTGCCGGTCATGCCGAAGATCGCGCCGTGAGTAACCAGGTGATGCGCAGGCAATCGCGCCATACCACCATTGGCGGTGCTCGTGTTGGCTGCAGCAGCACTCGGATCCGTGGCGTCGGACTTCGTGCTGCTTCTAGTTCCACTGAGCGCTCGCCAAGAACCAAGATAGAAGCTCGGATTTGCCATAACACATCACCTGTTACGTCACTGCGCCCTTAGTTGGAGAATGGATCCGATCCCGGCAGACCGACGGCGGTGGCCGTTGTGCCGCCGGCAACGGTAGTGGAAGCCGCCGGACCCGTCGTAGTACCGGTACTTGGCGTTGGCGTCGCTGCTTCAGTCGGTACTTCTGCTTCGGCGGCCACTTTGCGCTTCTTGCCACCAAACAGCGAGGGTGCGATTTCATCTGCATCCCCTTGGTCCCAACGCAGGAAGGTAATGGCCCGGCGGATTTGGTCATAGGCATTCACGAAGAGCGTATACGCTTGCTGTCGTTCGAGTGCGTTGGCCTCCTTGGTCACCGGCGTTTGCTCCCGCAACCCCAGATCGGTGATGAGCGCGTCGAGCGCAACATCGGCTTCGTCTAGCTCGGCTAGCGTGACGCAAGTGCGCCCTGTCAGGCTTTGCCAATTCGTTCGAAACAGCGTTGTCAGCATCAGCACGTCACTGACGATGTTCTTGTGTCCCGAGGCACCTTTCAATGAAGCAACCGACGCGGGACCGAGTATTCCGCGCTGCACCAAAGCGTGTGCATCGGACGCGAAGTTGTCGCGAAACGCTGCGACCTTCGCCAGCAAGGCCGAGAAGCCTTCTGGCGGCAGTGCTGACCCAAGAAACAGCGCGTTAGCACGCAGCCAAGCGCGCAAGTAATCCTCGAGTTTATCGAGCGTTCGAGTGTCGAAGTTCGATAGCGTCTCGATGGCTGGACGCATCCCCATGATCTTGGGTAGTGCCCCGCGCATCGTGACCGCAGCCGTGACCGGATCGAGCGTGATGGGCAGCAGCTCTTCCTGCGACAGCTTGGCAAACTCTGGGCGTACTCGTTCCAACGCGTCTAGAAACGAACTGTTCGTTGCAGTTGCAGTTGTATTTGTAAGCCTCGTCACGCGAATTTGTGGGTGAGCCGATCAGGTTCGGGTAGCTTGCCGAGGCGGTGATACAAGGCGGTTTGTGCGTGGTCGAAGCTGCGAAATCCGTACGCGATTCTGGTGGTCAC
>JBLNFG010000613.1:0-6039 GCA_050263495.1 Myxococcales bacterium
GACCGCTCAGATCCGAGACAAATTCATGCAAGGATTGGGACGTATCGCCGAATTTTGGGGATTCCCCAAGGCGATGGGCGCCGCATATGCAGCCATCTACCTATCGCCCGATGCATTGACCCTGGACGACCTCGTCGAGGCGGTTGGGGTCACGAAAGGGGCCCTGAGCACTCATATGCGAGCGCTCGAAAGGCTGGGGATCGTCCGTCGTGACAATCGAGCAGGCGATCGCAAAGACTACTATTCCGCCGATACGGATTTTTGGGGCGTGTTGCGCCGCATTCTACAAGAGCGGGAGAAGCGCGAATTCGATCGGGCATTGCGATCGGTGACTGAATGTTTAGCGCTTCTCGACGCACTTCCGAAAGCCGGCACGGATTCCACTCTCGTAGCGTTCTGGCGAGAACGCCTGCTCATCATGCAGCGCTTCTTCAATACGTTGGATCGCATCGTCGGCAGCGTTCTTGCCATGGACCAATTTCGTCAGAACGCCTGGGATTTGCTCGTCGGAACGTCCACGAAGGCGGGAAAGAAGGTAAAGCGATGACTCTCCGATACGTGGTAACGGGTGCGTTTGGCTATTCTGGGCAATACATCACCCGCGCGCTGCTCGATCGCGGGTACGCGGTGACGACGCTAACGAATTCTCCGAAGCGAGACTGTGACTTCGCCGATCGCGTTCGGGTTGCACCGCTCGCCTTTCATTCACCCGACGAACTCACGAACGGTCTGCGCGGTGCGAAGGTCCTGATCAATACCTATTGGGTGCGTTTCGATCACGCCACGTTCACCCATCTTCAGGCCGTCGAAAACACCCGAAAGCTGTTTCGGGCAGCTCGGGACGCGGGCGTCCAACGTATCGTTCACGTGAGCATCACGCACCCGTCGAAGGATTCCCCCCTCCCGTACTTCGAGGGCAAGGCCCGGCTCGAGGCTGTCCTGCACGACACCGGGATTCCCTACAGCATCTTGCGCCCGGCGGTGCTCTTTGGCGGAAGGGACATTCTGATCAACAATATCGCGTGGACGCTTCGGAGGTTTCCCGTCTTCGGCATCTTGGGTGATGGGCAGTACGGAATTCGCCCAATCCACGTTGTGGATTTGGCGCGTTTGGCGGTCGACGAGAGCGAGCGTGAAGGGCAGCGCATCATCGATGCAGTAGGGCCGGAGTCATTCACTTTTCGCGAGTTGGTCGTCACCCTTGCCAGGGTCATCGGACGCCCTCGACCCATCATTTCCATCCCGCCGATGGTTGGTTTACTCGTTGCCAAACTCGTTGGGCTCTATCAGCGAGACGTTTTCCTCACCAAGGAGGAGATCATGGGACTCATGGCGGGGCACTTGGCCAGCGACGCCCCATCCACCGGCACGATCAAACTCACGGAATGGGCGAGCAGCAATGCGGATGCCTTGGGAAAACACTACGCAAGTGAGCTCCGCCGTCGACGTGACCGCGACACGTCGTACGATCGCCTTTAGGCCTCCGCGCATAGCTGCACCCACGTCCGTGGAGATTGCAGCCGAATGACGGTGTCCAAACCCTGCCAGGCTCTCCGTCGACGGTTACGTCGAGTGCAACACATCCGTAGAGGGGCGCGGGTTTAGCCGGCTGCGTTTACCGACGGCCGCGGCGTACGACCGAATGGTGTACGCCAGGGCCAACAAGGCAAGGTGAGGACGAGCCCCGCGGGGCAGTCCGCGATGCGAGCCCGGGTTCAGCCTCTGCCCGTCACAAGACGATCCATCGTTCAAGTACTGTGCCGATTTGGCGAACGACCGCACGCATTGTGGCGACTGCAACCAACACTGCGGCACGGGCGCGCAATGTGTTTGCAAACCGATCGTTTGCTCCGCTGGGCAGATCCTCTGCGCCGATACCTGCGTCGATCCGAATACGGATGAGCGCGCCTGCGGCGGCTGCACGGGCTTGTTCGTCGTCCCCCAGGAAATTGGCGGTGAAGATCAGATCTTGGGTGACGATACTGGAGTCAGCGAAGCGACCTGCAACAATGGGGAATGCTACTGTGACGTCTGGTCTGGACCGCCCGATCGATGCGTGGTCGGCGACGGTGCGTATTGCGCCAATTTCCAACAAGCTCGAGAGAACTGTGGTGGGTGCGGCCTCACCTGCGCGAACAACGAACATTGTGTGGCCGGGACGTGTGTCCCTGAGTGTGGCCCCGATCTTACCTTCGAATTCGCCCCACCCGAACTCATGATGGCGAACCTACGTAGTTTCTGTGTCAATGGCGACGTCGTGGGGACGCGTTGCGTCGTGGAAGCGAGTTGTGAAGCAGGGCGTTGCGTTTGTCCAAACGGGCAGGTTGCGTGTCGCAATCCGAACAATGTGGCAGACGGGGCATCGGAAACGCACTGTGCCGATCTATCCACCAGTCTTCTCCACTGCGGCGCTTGCGGAGTCAGGTGTGCCCAGGGAATGACGTGCTCTGTGCCCTTGACTTGTGCAGCAGGCAAAGTCCCTTGCGGAAACGAGTGCATCGACGTAACCTCCGACGTCAACAATTGCGGCGCGTGCTCAAGGTTGTCGGGACGGTGGGCGTTCTTCGAGGGCGGTGACGACGCTAGCCCCAACTGCGCCACCCCTTGGTCGTGTAGTTGCGGGTGGCCTGGCACGCCCGACGTTTGTGGCACTCAATGCAC
Organism: Myxococcales bacterium; assembly: GCA_050263495.1. Taxonomy (GTDB): domain Bacteria; phylum Myxococcota_A; class Polyangia; order Polyangiales; family Polyangiaceae; genus FEN-1139. The sequence continues at coordinate 2,662 of JBLNFG010000613.1, forward strand.
CGATCTACAACGTGACCAGTATAACCGCGGCGCGTGTGGAATCGCTTGTCCAGAGGGGCAGGTGTGCAGGAACGGCCAGTGCGGTCAAGCCTGTGAGCCAAGACAAACCTACTGTAATGGCTACTGCATTCTCGGCGCCACCTGCGGTGAGACCTGCGACCCGTCCAAGGAGCGCTGCCTCGCCGGGACCTGTGTGACTGCGGCGCAGTAAGAGCGCGCCAAGAGCGTGGAACCCTGCGTCAGGCCCTGCTCAGTAAGGTCGAGCTGCGACTTGCCGCAGCTCGGCAAAACGGCTGATCGAGCGCTGGCCTTAGGTTTGGTTGTCTCGACGCACAAACGGACATGTGTCGTAGGACGCGTGCAGCACCAACGAGTGTCGTCGTGCGGCGGATCCGCCACGCGGGCTCGCTCAAGAAGAAAAGGACCGCAGGAACCTCCGCGCTTCGCGCAGCCGACCTCTCCAACGTCGTTCGGTTGCTCCGCAACCTGCGCTCGTGCCGAGCTCGACTGATCGACACGGAATGGCAGGTCTGACTGCCAAATTCTAGGCCTAGTCGAGCTGAGACACGTGCCCTACTTACACTTCAAGAGCTGGAGATCGTCGACCCACATGTCGAATGTCTGTCCGGCATCAATCGAGAAGTCGATGGAGTAGATGCGGCTTGGATCGATGGACGGCGGACGTGGATCACCCCATCCGGGGATTTGCTCCACGCCCGAAAACAGCACGCGATACTCACGCCAGTCACCGGTGAGCTGGATGTCTTTGCCCCAGTGGTTCCAACACGCCTTGCACACGCCGAGGTTCGGGTGGGTGTTGATATCGCTGATCTTGAAGCGAACCTTGTGACCCACGCCGGAGCGCGACTTGGCGTGGAACGAGATTCCGACGTACTGCGCGAGATTGATCGTGCCTTCCTGACTCAGGTTGGCGCCGAAGTTGACGCCCCATGCGCCGCCCTTCTCGGAGGTTTTGCCGAACTGATGCAGGCAGAGGCTGGAGCCCGAGCAACCATCCGGGGTGGGCTTGTTCTCATCGTTGTCGAACTTGGAGCCGTCGCTGTCGGCGCTGCGCCACCAGTAACCGCCACGGCCCTCGCGCTTTGCAACTTGGGTGTTTCCGTCCTCAAAATCGTCAATGAGCCCAGCGTCGCCGGCAGTGACAATTTCGCCCGGGCAAGTCTGAATGAAATACCCGTCTCCGCTCGATTTCGCAGTTCTCTTTGCTGATACCCCAATACAGCTGGTCAAGACTACGCAGAGCGCGATCGCCGAAAACCCAGCTACTGCTGCGAGATGGGGCAATATGTCAGAACGACGCATACGGAGGCCTTTCGATCGAACTTTCTTACCACCACATGTTGGCAGAGAGAGAAACCATGTCTTCGTCGGGAATGATCGTCAGATCTTCACGCGGAGGATAGCCTTCACGCACGGCCACCATCGAGCCGTTGAACCAGTGCGAGTACTGCAGAACGATTTGGTCGGTCGAGCTCCAGTCGGTGTGGAAGATCAACCGCGGCGAGATCACCGCGAACGTCTTCTGCGCGTACATCGTGTCTGGCGTCACGCGGTCGTAGCGTAAGGCGCCGGCGAGCCAACTCAGCACGCCGTACGTGACCTCACCGCCGAACTTGTTCATGGCGAGACCCTTGTTGCGCACGTCGTCGCTCTCGGTGACCTTGCCACTGATCCCGAACAAGCTCACGACTAGGTCGGGGCCGTCGGCCGTGAATGGCACTGGGTAGCTGACGAGTTTGCCGATGCTGAGGTCATATTGACCGCCGAACAGCACCAGCTTGCCGTTGCCATTGCTGTGCTCGCCGAAGTAGTTTTGGACCAACCCAGGGCCACCACGCGTGTTCATGACTTCTACAACGCGCCCCACCGTGTTGGCGTGGTCCGCGCTGGTTTGGGAGAACGCGGCGCGCAGGTGGCCAAAGCGGCCGAGACTCAAGCGCAGATCCGCACCGAGGATGCGAATGTTGCCGTCTGGACCGAGCGTTCCAGTGCCGCGCTCATCGCGACTCAAGGCGTGAATGTAATGACCACCCAACGTGGCCATACCCTTGTACGATGCGCCGAGGTGGTAGTGGTGAGCAAAGCTCGAGCCAACCCTGGAGTCGGCGAAGTCGTTCCACCCTTCCGGATAAATGTCGACAGGGGCCTTGTTGGATAGCCCTTGAATGCCCTGCTCGATGACCACGCTAAAGTCTTTGGTGAGACCAATTGTGGCCGAGATGCTTTCGCCCATGCCGTTGACGCGCGCGATCAAGGGCGTGCCGTAGCGGCCTAGATCGTACTCGCCCATCGAACCGTAGCGATTCGAGAACGCGCCCACGTACGCGCGTAGCTTGACGCGCTTGCCGAGATCCGGATGCAGATCGAGGTACGCGTCGTAGACGCCGGGCTGCGTGGCGGGATCGAAGAACCCGACCGACACCGACTGTTGCTGCGCGAGGATGGTGACGACACCAGTGACCACACTGTTACCGTACGCGAAGTTCATCTGCACGTACGGATTCGGGACGACCCCCGTGTGCGAGAAGGTCTCGCGATCATCTGGAACCCTCGGCGGCGCGTGGAGAACAGTCTTGTCCTTGTCCGGCGAGGAATCGTTGCGTGAATTGATCCCAGCGCGGAGCGGCGCGATCAACATGCCGTGAAAGTCGAAACGCCAGTCGCCGGTGCCCGTTGGCTTCTCGCCGAAGGCCGGCGTAGTCCCGCCGGGTAAGGCATTCGTGTACGGCACCGTCGGATCGAGCGTCAGACGTGTATCAAGTTGATACTCGGTGGCGGATTCCGGCGCGGCGGCTTGGGCGTCCGCATTCACGTCAACCGTGGCACCCGCCGTGGCAGTGGTCGTTGCGGCAGCAGGCTCAGCCGGCTTCGACGCGCCTGCTTCCGGTTCTGCCGCCGCTGGTTTCTCGGCATCCGCCGGGGCTGCATCGGCTGCCGGCTTCTTCGCAGCGTCGGCTTTCGCAGCGTCGGCTTTCGCAGCGTCAGCTTTCGCAGCGTCAGCTTTCGCAGCGTCAGTTGGCTTCTTCGCGGCGTCGGCTTTCGTGGCGTCAGCAGCCGGCGTTGTCTGGGCCACGGCACTCGCACCGGCGAGCACGCAGAAGGCGAACGCCAAGCTAGCGATGGCAGTTGGGTGTCTCATCATCGAGCTACTCCCGCGGGAAACTGGCGCAACATTGCGGATCCTTGGATTTGATTGGGCTGCCATGGCTTCGCTTACCACCACATGTTGAAATTCAGGGCCACCATCTGACTATCGAGTCGTTCAGGCGTGCGCTCGCCGGTGCCCTCATTGCGGGTGTGCGAGCCGAAAAACCACTTTGCGTAGATCAGTTGGATCTGTTCGCGACTATTCCAGTC
>JBLNFG010000614.1:0-6342 GCA_050263495.1 Myxococcales bacterium
CCCGGGCCCCGTGGCCCCGTGCACCCCAATCCCTTTGGATTGTCTTGCAGTGGCGCGTTATGCTCAGGTCGTGGCACTCGCGGACGGGAGCGCTGATCCGGAGCGATTGCGCAACGCTGCCCGGATCATTGAAGACACGTTGCGCGACTCGCAGCAGTTCTCGAACGTCGGGGCCGCGAATTGGCTGGAGGGCATCGCCGCACTGCGGGCGTCCCTAATCCCCCGGCTTCCAGTGCTGTTTTCACGAGACGAGCTCGAGCGGCAGGTCGCGCCGCGACTTACCGAAAGCGCAATCCGAGCACGTCTCAACGACAACTACGCGAAGCTCGGAGAATTGGACGGGATCGGACAAGCTCGGGAGCTGGCGGCGGATCCGCTCGGCTTCGGTGAGCTGGTCTACGCGCGGCTGAAGGCGCTCGTGCCTAAGACCGATGCTCACGTCGAGCAGAATTATCTCATTTCGGCGGACAGCAAACACCTGCTGGTCACTGCCTTCCCTCGGCACGCGCTTGGAGATCCAGAGAGCTCGCACCGAATCCAGACTGCGGTTAATGCGGCGCAACAACGATTGGCGCGCGCTGCCGAACAGAAGCCTGAACTCGCGGTGGTACTGACCACGGCAGGCGCGTATCGGGCCGCAATCGACAACGAGGCGGTCGTCAAGCAAGACACGGTGCGCGCCGTCTGGCTGGTAACCATCGCGGTTTCGGTGCTTCTGTTGGTGTGCTTTTCGCGTCCTCTATTCGGAGTCTTGACGCTGCTCCCAGCCACGGCCGGCGTCGCCGTCGCGCTGCTGCTCTATTCGTTTTTCAGCCGTAGCATGTCGGCGTTGGCGCTGGGTTTTGGCGCAGCACTCATCTCGATTACGGTCGACCAAGGCGTGGTGTACATCGCGTACCTCGATCGGGTAAAGAACGCGACGGGAAGGAAAGCCGCACAACAGACGTTCTCGGCCGTTTCCTTAGCCACATTGACCACCGTCGGAGGATTCCTTAGCCTGAAGTTCAGTGGGTACCAACTACTCGAGCAACTGGGCGTCTTTGCCGCACTAGGAAGCGCGTTTTCGTTTTGCTTCGTACATGCGGTCTTTCCCTTGATCTTTCGTCGAATCCCGGAGACGAAGCGTCGCCCCTTGCTCCCCGTCGACACCTGGTTGCGGCGTCTCGCCGAAGGGAGAGTCTGGACCCGCGTCGTGGCGGCTGGGCTGATGCTCGTCGGGTTGGGAAGCTTTGCTCGCCCCACTTTCGCAGTCGACATCAATCGTCTGAACACGATCAGTGCCGCCACTCGCGCAGCCGAAGAATCAGTGCGTAAGCAGTGGGGCGACCTGACCAGCTCCGCGTACGTGTTGGTCGAGGGGCGCGACGCGCTAGACTTTCAGCACCGCGCCGACGACTTCGACCAGCTCTTGAGCGACGAACGCGCACGGGCGGTGACACTATCGACGTTCTCGCCATCCCAGTTATGGCCCGGCAAACGTCTAGCCCAGGAGCATTTCGACGCATGGCGCCTGTTCTGGAATGAATTGCGACGAGCAGAGCTGAAGCGGCGCATCCAGTCTATCTCGACGGAGCTTGGGTTCAGCTCCGTCGCGCACGACGAGTTTTTTCGCCTGCTCGATCAACCGGAGTTCATCGTCGATCCCATTCCCGCTGACGCCTACTCGCTCATCGGGATCATGCGTGCTCGTGACAACAGCGGTTGGGTGTGGCTCTCAAGCATCGAGCGAGGACCGAACTATCAATCTACTGGGTTCGCCCAGCGCATCGCAGCAGCGGGCTTTTTGTCCTTCGATAGCCTGCAGTTCGGTCGACACTTGAACGATTTTCTTGGCAGCGCGTTTCGGCGCATGTTGTTGATCGTGACGCCATTCGTCGTGGCTGCCGTGGCGCTCTCATTCCAGAACTTTCGGTTGATTCTGTTGGTACTCTCACCTGTGGTGTTTGCCTTCGTGGCAACGCTCGGCACGTTTGGGATCCTCGGGCGGCCCATTGACGTACCTGGGCTGTTGATCAGCGTCGTCGTTCTCGGCATGGGCACCAATTTCTCGGTCTATCTAGTGAACGCGCACCAACGCTATCCTGATCCGTCCCATCCGGTGCACGACTCGGTCCGAATTGCGGCTCTGCTCGACGGAGGAGCCACGGTGTTGGGTATGGCCGTCATGGCAGGGTCGTCGCATCTAGCGATTCAGAGCGTCGGCCTAGCGGGATTGTTCGGCATCGGGTTCTCACTCTTGGGCTCACTCGTGCTGATGCCGCCCATACTACGGCAACTAGCGCCGATTGGCGGTCGGTTCAGCTCGAACCCGGATCAGTCCACCAGGCAGCGGTTCCTCGCCCGATTCCGATACCTAGAACCGCGCGTTCGGTGGATGGCGCGGCGGCTGCTTCGCGATTCGGCTCGTTTGGATACACTAGCTCGTGCTTTAAACGAACATGCGCACGTCCTGGTGATTGGCGCAAGCTACGGCATTCTGCCGACGTGGTTACTGGCTCAAGCCGCGAACCGACGCGTGACAGTGCTCGATTTCGATGAGGAGCGTAGCCACGTGGCGCGCGCTGTACTCGGGGACCGTGGTTGCGTCATCGGTAACGATTGGTCGTGCCTTGCGCACCTGGGGAGTGAAGTCGATGCGATCCTGATTTTGGAGCCGCCGCCAGAAACTTCCAGCAATGACTTCGGTTCCGCACTGCTTGGGGATGCGAGACAATCACGCTCTCCAGCGGCTCTGCCGGATCTGTTGACACGTTGCCGAAGCACGAGCGGTCCTCGAATCATCCTGCCGTCCCCATTGCAGGGGCGAGCAACCTTTGAAGAAATGTTGAGCGCCAAGGGGTTTGTGCAGCGCGAACTTGAACCGACGGTGCACTGGCTCATCTTTGACCCGCGTCGCTGCGACACTGCTAGTCACGACGGCTCTCCCTCGGTAGAGTCCGCGCCACGGTCCTCTTCGGTGTAGCCGCAGCCGACGCGGTCTGGAGCGGTGCGATCCGGCGACGCGACCATCACCATCGCTCGAGCGGTCGCGGGCACCTTACGTCGCTCCTCCCATCCGAGCGCAGCGCTTTGGCGAGCACGGATTTGGGAGGAGCAAGCACTCGCAATGCGAGTGCGGTGGTGGGCATCCAATGCGAGCCTGCGATGGCTGCGATCGGCCCCACCGGCACCCAATGCGATCACTACCCCCGGGTACAATTCGAGATCTCGACACGACGCGTGTGCGGTAACGCACACGTTAGGCAACCTGTCGCACTGCAGAGTGGGACGTGCCTTCGTGGGCCGACCGCAACACGGTGGGCCCTCGTCTACAGACGTCAACAGGCACGAATACTGGCGACGTGATTGACGCAAAGCCACGCTAGCTCTAGCAGCACGGGTGCTGGAAAGCCGCGCTGCTCCGTGCGACGCGACGGACGCAAAGCAATTGCGAGCCCTGGCAGCACCACTGCTCGAACCGGCCAAGCACTTGCCACATCGCCGGTTCTTCCTTGGTGGATCCCAGTATCCCGCCGATTTCCCGTGGACCACTAACCTCTTCTATCTTCCGCACGTGGCGCCTCCGGATCATCCCGCGTTCTACTGCTCGTCGCGGTTGACGCTGAACGTGACACGCGCGCCGATGGTAGAAACCGGTTGGTGCCCTTCTGGCCGAATCTTCGAGGCCTCCGCGTGCGCGACGCCGGTGCTGAGCGACGTGTGGTCCGGGATCGAGGACCTCTTCGAGCCCGGCAAAGAGATCCTTCTAGCGCACACTACCGAAGAAGCGATTGACTGGCTTTCGAGACCTCGTGAAGAACTGGCAAGTATCGGGGCTGCCGCGCGGCGGCGCACTCTATTCGAGCATACGGGCGAGATTAGGGCACGCCAGCTCGTCGACTGCCTTCGGCAGTTCTCGCGGCTCGCGGCGCATACGCGCCTTGATCCCAGTGTGATTCGCTCCAGTGCCAACATGCGGGATACCGCACCTGAGGTGAACTGATGTGGGGAGTCGTGCCTGCTGCCGGTCTCGGAAGCCGCATCCAGCCGCTTGCGTTCTCCAAGGAACTATTTGCCGGTCGGTAGCCGCCAAGAGCAAGGCGCCGAACGTCCACGCGCCGTGAGTGAGTACCTGGTCGAGCGCATGCTTCGGGCGGGTGCCAACAAGATCTGCTTCGTGATCTCACCGGGAAAGTCCGACATCGTAGAATGAGTACCGACGGCCGGCGCGCTGGGACTGAACGGTGGTGGATAGCCAGATCCTCTCCGGCGAGTATTTCTGGTAACCCATCGTGCCGGCCTGCGCGGACTGGGGTACCGCTCGTACCGACTTGCGCGTGCTTTGAGGCCCACGGAGACGCCCTCTCGTCGGATTTCGCGTCCGAGCTCGGTCCTTGGTCGCTAAGCTCGGGGTGAAAGGCAGAAAGCCCAAGAAGCACCTCTCCCCGAAGGCAAGGATGAACGCGAACAAGAGCCTTGATGTGATTGTAGTTGGAGCCGGCGTAGGCGGGCTCTCTGCGGCTATCAGCCTGGGCAGCGCGCAATTGCGCGTTTTGGTCTTGGAGAGCACTAAGCAGATCGGAGGTAAGGCTGGGACGGCGAGCTTTGATGGGGTCGAGTTCGATACGGGACCCAGCGTGCTCACCATGCCGGAAACGTTCGACGCTGTCTTCGCTCAAGCCGGGCTCGAGTTCCGAAGCCTGGTTCGACTACGCCGCCCTGAGCCCGCATTTCGGTACCATTTCCCGTCAGGAGCAAGCCTCGACGTCTTTCATGAACCCGAAAGAACGTACGAGTCGATCGCTTCTGTGTTCGGCATCAAAGCGCGCGACGAGTTTCGGCGATACCTGGACGGAGCGAAAGCCCTATGGAGCCTCGCTGCTCCGCATTTTGTGCTGAGCGAGGCCCCGGATATCGGTGCACTGCTATTCTCGAGCATCCGCCAACTCCGCACGTTGAGTACTATCGACCCGCTGCGAACGTTGCAGACCGCCATTGAGCGGACCGTTCAGACGCCTGAACTGCGCATGTTGCTGGAACGCTACGCCACTTACAATGGTTCGGACGTTCGTCGCGCGCCGGCTGCTCTGGGCTGCATCGCACATATTGAGCTGGGCATGGGCGGCTACGGTGTCGAGGGGGGGATGGTTCAGCTCGTTCATGCCCTTGGACAGGCAGCTACGCGCGTAGGGGTCGAGATTCGCACGCAACAAACGGTCGCAGGTCTGATCGTGCGCTCAGGAAGAATCGCAGGAATCCGCACCGATTCAGGTCAGGAGATTCTGGCAGAGCGCGTGGTCGTGAATGCGGATCTGCGCCACCTTGCGGAGACCCTTCTACCGTCGTCTCTCGGGAAGCCATTGTTGCCGGAGGGAGAACTGTCGATGTCCGCCTACTCTGCGGTGTACATGGCAAAGAAGCGCATCCCACAGCGACGGGCAGCGAACGAGGTCGTTTTCCCGAGCAACTACCTAGACGAGTTCTCGGATATTTTCGACCAGCACAGTTCACCGCAGGCTCCCGCAGTCTATTTGTGCGCGCAGAGTGCATGCCACAACCGCGCAGCCTGGACCGATCACGAGCCGTTGTTCGTCACCGCCAGTGCACCCGCTGTCGTTCACGGCTCGAAGGATAACAGTGCCGAACTACTCCGCGAGCGCGTCCGGCAACGCTTACGCGACGCGGCTCTTATCGAGGCGGACGATCGCGTGATATTCGAGCGCTCCCCGCGCGATCTGGCGCAACGCTTCCCTGGCAGCCGCGGGGCACTCTATGGCCTGGCGTCAAACAGTCCCATGTCGGCTTTCAAGCGCGCACCGAACGAGGTGAAGCGCATCCCGGGCCTTTATTTGGCGGGCGCAAGTGCGCATCCGGGTGGTGGATTGCCCATGGTTGCCCTCTCAGGGCAACGGGCCGCGGATGCAATCTTGAAGCAACTCGGCATCGCGAGGAAAAGAACCTCGTCGTAGGAGTGTTCCGGGTTTCTGGTCGTTGCGAACAAGACCGGACCTTCACCCCGCGAGACCCCAACGAGGGAGACGCTGAGCAATACGCGCGACACTGGAAGCCAGTGTAACCCCTATTCCCTGCTAGTCGGCTCGCAAGAGGCGCCTCGGACGGGGCGACTTAGGACTGCACGGAAGGTAATTCGCTAGCTTCGAATTGGGGCGCGCTGGCGCGGGGCCTTTCCACCTGAGGCAACTCGGCCCGCGTCGATCGAATCGACTCGGCCGTTCACAGCCACCCGAGCGTTCGAGCAGATCCCATTTATGTGTTCACGAAGCCTCCACACGCAATCAGGCAAGGCCCCACACACAACCAAGCGTGGAGTGCACGCCCCGCTCGCGCAGCAATACCGCCGAT
>JBLNFG010000615.1:0-11748 GCA_050263495.1 Myxococcales bacterium
CGGAAGCCCCGAAGACATTGATGCAGCACTGCCGATTGATGTGGTCTCGCTCGAGGTGGGCTACCAATTGATTCAGTTCGTGGACCCACAGATGGGCGGAACGCTGGTGGACCGCATTGCATCCCTCCGCAAGCAAATTGCCCTGGACCTAGGTGTTGTCATTCCGCCAGTGCACATTCAGGACAACCTCTCGCTTGGTCCTAGCGAATACCGAGTGATGCTCCTTGGGACCGAGATCGCGCGTGGTCGTCTGAAGTCTGGTCGCATGCTCGCAATCGACCCATCCGGTTCCGCGACTCCGATGGAAGGCGAGGAAACGACTGATCCGGCCTTCGGAACGCCAGCGCGTTGGATCTCTCCACGTGACGGGGATTTGGCGCAGGCGCTCGGTTACACGGTGGTCGATCACACGACGATCATCGCAACGCACTTGGGTGAACTAGTCCGAAACAATGCGCACATCATCTTGGGGCGCGCCGAATTTGCCCACCTGATTGAGGTGTTCTCCAAGCAATCGCCCAAGTTGTTCGAAGAGCTGGTACCGAATCTGCTTACCATGGCTGACGTGCTCAAGGTGTTGCGAAATCTGCTGCGAGAAGCCGTTAGTATTCGCGACCTTCGTACGATTCTGGAGGGATTTTTGGAGATGGCGGTGAGCACTCGTGACCCGGAGCAGCTCACGGAGATGACGCGTCAGCGTTTGGCACGTCAAATCACTGCGCAGTTCACTGGTGCCGATGGAACGATTTCCACGTTGGTGCTCGATCCGACTGTAGAGGACGTCTTTAGGCGGTCCTTGCGCGAGATCGCGCAAGGCACCGGTGGTGCGATCGATCCAGAATTTGCCCGCAACTTGGGCATGCAGTTAGATGCAGCAACTAGACGCATGATGGCAAGTGGGCTGACACCCTGCGTCGTGACTAGCCCCGATGTTAGACGCTACCTTCGCGCTTTTGGCGAGCGCAGGTGCCCCAACCTCGCGGTAATCAGTTTCAGAGAGCTCGAGCCCAGCGCGAACATTCAACCATTCGAGACCGTTGGAGCGGCGGGCGCGAAAGCCGCTTGAGGTCCTTTCGGAGGTAACACGTGCATTACCAGACATTTCGAGGTACCGACATGAAAGAGGCTCTTGACCAGGTGAAGGCGTCCTTAGGTGCGGATGCGATCATCGAGTCCGCTCGGCACGTCTCGAATGGTAAAGGTGGAGGACTTCAGCATCGATTCGTCGAGGTCAGGGCGGGCGCTCCAGGTGCAACACGAACCGGCCCGTTCTCGATGGAGATTGCGCAGCAGAGCCAGCCACCACAAGCGTCTTCCTCTGCTCGTGCCCAGGCTGCGCGAGTGCCCCGCTTTGGTTTTCGGCGAATCGAGTTGCAGTCACCGACACCAACGAGCGCCCAGATTGCAGCGTCGTCCTCTGCTTTGGCTCGAGACATCGATCAAGAGCTTCGAGCGCTCCGCGAAATGGTCGAGGAGCTGCGCGCGACGCGCAAACCGAAGGAGCGCGCTCTGGCGATGCTCCAGGAGGCTGGATTCGAGGGGGCGGTTGCGCGCGAACTCGCCAAGGGCAGCCACCGCGCCGCTCGCCAAGGGATCTCGGAACTTCGCGAGTGGGTTGCCGCGCGGATTGCGGCGAAACTAACTACTGAGCCAGGTCTCATCGCCAGACCAGGCCGCCAATTGGTGGCGTGCATCGGACCCTCTGGAGCGGGAAAGACCACAACGCTGGCGAAACTCGCTGCGCGGGCAAAGCTCGACCATTCTCGTTCGGTGGGCATCGTTTCATTGGACACATATCGGGTTGGCGCCGTGGAACAATGGCAGCGTTACAGCCAACTATTGGGGATTCCATTCGCGGTCGCCCGAGGCGCCAATGACTTCGCATCAACCGTGGCCTCGAGCACGTCGGATCTATTGCTTGTGGACACGTCCGGTCGGGCAATGACGGAGCGAGCCTCCACCTGGGTGGTTCCCGAGTGTCTTGCTCATGTGTCGCGTTATGCCGTCAACGCGCTACTGGTGCTTCCCGCGTGGTTGCGCAACAAAGACGCGGAGCGTGTGGTAGAGGTCTACAACGACGCTCCAGTCTCTGGCGCTGTGATTACGAAGATCGACGAAACAATTCATCGGGGTGGCGTCGTTCAGGCTATCATCGCAAATTCACTACCCCTGACTTACACGTGCGATGGCCCCCGAGTCCCCGAGGACATTCGCGATGCGGCACCGGAAACGGTGCTTAACGGGCTGTTGGCCGTAGACGCGTGATGTGGCCCTGCCGCGCACCCATTCGCTTTTTTTGAGGTAGTCCCGTGCAGAGTCAGGAATTGGCAACAAGGCAGCAGCTTTATGAGCGATACACGCCGCTAGTACGCCGTATCGCGATGAAAACCATCCGTACGCTGCCGGCGAGCTACACCCTCGACGACCTACTTTCGGCGGGTTGGATCGGTCTGGCGGACGCACTTAGGCGTCGCACAGAAACGATGGATGAGGTGCAATTCGAGGCTTACGCGTCCCATCGGGTTCAGGGCGCGATTCTGGATTATCTTCGCAGTCTTGATCCACTCTCACGCAAACTTCGTGGCGCCTCTCGACGGATTACAGAAGCAACTGCGGTGCTCGTTGCTCGGCTAGGGCGCGCGCCGGAAGAGGACGAGATTGCCGCCGAATTAGGCCTGCCGCTTGAGCAGTATCATCAGCTTCTCACCGACATTGCGGAAGCTGGTTTGGCGCGGCTGGAGTTGACTCAGTCCGCTCCCGACCAAGTGGAGCTTAGCTCTCCAGAAGCCATGACCGCACAACGCGAGCTAATCGACCAGGTTTCCGAAGCTATCGACGCTTTGCCAGAGCGCCTAAAGACAGTACTTGGTCTCTATTACCAAGAAGAATGCAGTTTTCGCGAGATCGGTGAGGTTTTCGGCGTGACCGAATCGCGAGCTTGTCAATTGCACACTGAAGCCGTGCACCGCATCCGAGCGCGACTGAGCGACCGCACGTCTGCGCGTAGGATGGCGGCGGTGCGAAACGCAGGATGAGTGCCGACGTGCTTCGGCATCCTCTTCAGGAGGCACGTAAGAGCAAACGGTCGAGGCGCGCTCGGAGGAGGCGGCCTCGAGGTCAATGGGACGCGGCCATCCGCGATGCAGCACCGTTCAGTTCTTCTGGGCCGCGCGCCGCCGCTGCGGTTTTCGGTAGGCTAAGGCGCCTCGTCGTCAGGGCACGATGGGCCCCAATGCCATTTGCGCTCACGTCGCTGAACGGCACCACTGCGCGAACCAGGAGACGAAATCGAGAATTACGAATCACAAGGTGGCATCAGGGGTAGCTACGAGGACATACGTAAGCGGTCTGAGAAGCTAACGGATCAGAGGTTCAAGGTTCCGGCAAGCGTACCGTTCTTCATCGACGGAGCGCGCGAAATGGTTCAATCCGCTAGTCTTCTCAACGCTACCACGCTCGACATACCTACGACTGGAGCGGCAAAGCTCTATAAGACGTTAACCTGTAGTCTTACGCCTCGGTCCGACAAGACGTTTGCCGCAGAGGACGCTGAGGTGATTCTAACGGCTCTGGATTCGAATCTGGACTGGCTCGAGCGAGTAATGACATCGGACGCGCAAACGGAGTATGAGGACGGCGCCCTGCACGACGCGCTCGAAGTGTGCCGGCAACTGACGAAGCTGCTAGGCGGTGCAATTGGGTGTTGCAGCGAGGCGCCTCAGGCCGTCGAGCAGCGCTCGAGCACCGTGGAGTTGCCGGCACTGGTGCTCACAATCCAAGAGAGAATGGCCGAGATCGCGGGGATAGCCCAGGTGATCGTGTCGGGCTGCAGCGGTGAAGGTGTACGTGTGAAAGTTGATCTGTCCGCAATTGATCGGGCCCTCGGGGTCGTCGCTGAGGGCATTACGAGGGATAGTTATGGTGATTCATCCGTCGTAATCACGAGCGCGCGACGTGGATCCTACGCAGTTATCGGCCTGACCTTCGAAGGTGGCAGTCTGTCCACTGATGTGGTGGACGTAGGATCGCAACCGGCGACGTTGGCGGTCGAGGAGCGGCCCGGATGTGTACCGCTTTCGAAGCTCCTTCTGGATCAGGGCGGCTTCCTAGATGTCGAGCTTGGAGCGGATGGTGCCGTCACGCTCTATGTTGTTCTGCGCGTCGAGCAGGGTTTGGATTCGGACGTCTCCACAACCGGCACCATTCTTGAAATGGCCAACGCGAGCCACGAAGAGTCCGGCTAGGTTCGGGCCGTAAAGCGGAGCAGATTGATGATCGTAAAGAGTGAACGGCTAGGCAACGTGGAGATCGACGCAGGCGATATCATCACCTTTCCCGCCGGCATTGTCGGATTCCCGGGAGAGCGGGAGTTTGTTCTGATTCGCCTGAAGACTTCGAGCCCCGTCGGTTGGCTGCAATCGGTGAAGTCGTCCTATTTGACACTGCCAGTCGTATCGGCGCATGCCTTGCCACCGCGTTTTCCCGATGTGGTCATCGAAGACCAGACGGAGCGCCTTGGCCTTGGGCGCGATAGCGAAGCTTTCGCGGTGCTCGCGGTGCTCTCGGCCCCGTCCGGTGAACCCGCCACCGTCAACTTGATGGCTCCTATCATCGTCAACGCGAAGACGCGTATCGGTGCCCAGGTGGTCCTTGAGGGAACGCATTTCTCTACCCGTGAAGTCTTTGTCTTAGCAAGGGAAGGTTCTCACGACATCGAGGCAACGCCTCTCGCGCCAAGCGAGCCTTAGACGCAGTTGATTTGACGAGCGCTGCCTTTGTGTGGGTGGCGGGAAGGACTGACACTTGCCGTTCTCCACGTCAAATCGCCGGCAATGCTGCCCCCTGCGTTGATGACACCCCGAGCCGGCGCCCAGGAATCGGTAATGACCGCCAGTAGAAAACCGCTCGACAGAAACACGATTCTTACTACCGTCGCTCAGATGGGCCGACTTCCTGTACTGCCGCGTGCAGTCATGGAGATCGAGAAGGAGCTTGCTCGTCCCAACGCTTCAGCACATAAGATAGCTGAACTCGTTCAGCTTGAGCCCGGCGTGTGCGCGGCGGTGCTGCGAGTCGCCAATTCGGCATTGCACGCTCCTCGGCGAGAGATCGTCAATGTGATGCAAGCTATCACGCAGCTTGGACTAAACGAGGTGCGCAAGATCGTCTTGGTCGCAAGTCTGATAAGGAACTGTCAGTCCTATTCCAAGATGGATCTGCGGCGGTTTTGGCTGCACTCCGTGGCCGTGGGCCTCACGGCGGTCGAGATCTCTCGTACCGCGCGCGTTCCCGTCGAGGCGGAGCTGATGGACGCCGCATTTGCGGCCGGACTTCTGCATGACATCGGCGCGTTGGTGCTTCACGCGACCTTTCCCGAGCATGCGGCAGCGGCGCAGCATGACGCCGAGATGCAGGGTCGAAGCCTGGTTGAGGTCGAACACGAGCGCTGGTCGGTCGATCACGGTGAGGTCGGGGCTGTGTTGGCAGACCATTGGAACCTTCCACCGCTCTTACATCGGGCAATGGTGTTTCATCATCGGCCCTGGAGCGCAGATCCGGACGCGCATGCGCTGGTTCAGATCGTGCACATTGCAGACTTCTTCGCTAACAATCAAGGCTTCGGCCGCAGCGAACGTATTACTCCCACGTGGTTCGACGATAGCTCCTGGTACTCACTCGGCATGACATTCGCTGACGTGACTCCCATCGTCGACCACGTAGCGGACCATTGTGAGCACTCTCAGGTTTGGGTCGAGTCAATCGGTTCGTTGGGGCACTGACGCCCACAGCGCGTCAACCAAGTGTCGCGGCGCACTGGGTGGCCGAGGATGCTCTGAGTCACGTGACCCTCGCATTAGGGCAGTGATGCAGGCAGCGGCCGTGGCTAATTCGCTTCAAGTTTCGCAGATGCATTAGGATAGTAACGGCCCTGTTGGCCCTTGGGGGTGGCGGTGCAGTGGCAGTCTGAGCCGGGGTGCGTGTTTCGGAGAAATCTGTCCGCTCGACAGTTCAAGCTGGGGGTTCTCGAGCAGCGTAAACCGTCCGTTTCCTATTCATTGGCGCCCGCGCTTCAGGGGTAAGCGGAGTTGATTCGGTGAACGACGTCGTGCCCAACGAAATGTTCGATGAGATGACCGCCAACGTGATTGGAAGGCGGGTGGGCAACTACGTCATTGAACGCGCTCTAGCGCGCGGTGGGATGGGGTCGGTCTTTCTCGCTCGACATCCGGCGCTCGGACGTGAAGCGGCGGTGAAGTTTCTCGGCGACGAGTTGGATGCAACTCCAGAGTTTACCGAACGGTTCCTCGCGGAGGCGCGCATTACTGCGGGCATGCGGCATCGCAACATCGTCGACATCTTCGACTTCGGAGAGCTTGATGGCCGGCTCTACTACGTGATGGAGCTGCTCAAGGGCTGGGATCTATCGGTACTGTTGAGGGGACGCGGGCGGTTCACGTGTACCGAGATGCTCGATACCGTGGATCAGATTTGCCGAGGACTCGCTGCGGCGCACGCAATCGGCGTGGTACATCGCGATTTGAAGCCGGGCAACGTATTCATCACGCAGATTTACCCCATGCAACTGAAACTCATGGACTTTGGTGTGGCCAAGGTTCTTAGCACGCGTGGCGATCATACTCGGCACGGACAGGTGATCGGGACGCCTCGTTACATGGCTCCGGAGCAAGCATTGGGAGAGATTGAGAGGATCGGTCCGCGCAGCGACATCTATTCGCTCGGTACCATGGCATACGAAATGTTGGCCGGCACAACGCCGTTCGATCACGCTCTTCCGGTCATGCTCTTGGTCATGCAAGTGCGCGATCCTGTTCCCCCACTCGATTCTAGGGTGCCGAACGTTCCCCCGGAAATAGCTAGGCTGCTGCACGCGTGTTTGGAGAAAGAACCTCAGAATCGCCCAGCATCGGTGAGCGAAATCCTGTCAGAGATCGACAGGATTCGGCGGTCCATTGGCATGCGTGAGCAGGACGTCCTTGCTCGGGAGGAGTTCGTTGCGAGCTTCTGCTCCGGCGGTTGCGCTCGGAGTGGTGCGGACGAGCCGAGACCCAACCTGGACCTAGAACCTCCAAGCACACAGCTTCGCCCAGGGGGCGGTGCTCGCACCAGTCTTCCCGTGAAGCAGGTCCTGGAGGCGCTGTCCCAGCCCTGTCCGAGACCGGAGGAAGAGGAGGGAATTGCGGAGCGGTTCGATCTCTCTCAGATCGGGAGAAGGGTCGAAGATCTGCTGCCACTCGAGCGTACGCTTGCCGCAGCACGTGCTGCTCAGGAGGTCGAGGCAACCCGCGGTTCGCCGTCGCCTTCACTCAGAGCCCTCGGCTACGACGCCACTGCCCCGGCTGTGAATGTGGACGTGGCACAGCTCGCGCTGCGCGTTGAACTGACGCTGCCGGGGGGACTTGCCCAACCTGAGTCGGGCCACACACCTAGGGAATGCGGCGAAACCAAACGTACTGAAACAGAAACCGCGTCCGTTGAGCCCGAACGCACTCCGAAGGAAGGCAGCGATGCTGAAGGCACGGGAGCCGAATGCGTCGATAGTAACCCAGCGCTGGCGCATCCAGTGTACGAGGTACCCGTACTCGACTTGCTCACGCACAGGACCCATCCGGAGGAGGGCGCGCGTCCTGGCGAGGGGGTCCCGATTCGGCTCTCGGATGCGGATCGTGTCGTGATGAATCGACTGTTGATGCGGATGCAAAGGCAACGAGATTTTCCGGCGTTTGTCCAGCACGTGAATGAGGTTAACAAACGAGCGGACTGCGAGAGCAGTTACTCGGCGCAGCAGCTTGGTAGTTCAATTCTCAAAGACTACGCGTTGACCGCCAAGTTGCTTCGAATCGTCAACTCTACTTACGCCAATCGCTTCGGTGGAAAGATCTACAGCGTACAGCATGCGATCGTCATCCTGGGGTTCGATCGTATCCGGGCCATGGCCATCAGCACCAGCCTGCTCCGGAGCAAGGGCGACCCGGTATACGCGGAGAGGATCACGGAGTCTGCCATCAACTCTGCAGTCAGTGGAGAAATCGCGCGCCAGCTCCACCAGCTGGCGGGCATTGACGATCCAGATCAGGCCATGGCTTGCGCTATGTTCCGCAATTTAGGAAAGCACCTGGTCCTGGTCTACTTGCCGGAGAAGTTCGACGAGATTCTGGCTTTGTCGGAGCGGGAGCGGATGGGCCTCAACCAGGCATCGGAGCGAGTACTCGGAATCTCACTCCAGAAACTCGGGATCGGTGTTGCACAACGTTGGAATCTGCCGACCAGGATCGTAGCTGCGATGTCCGCGGTTCCGAAGCGTACGGACAAGCCAGTTCGAGATGCGGACAAGTTGGCTTCCCTTGCGGACTTGTCGACCCGGCTTTGCGACGCCGTGTCTCGTGCCGATTCGGCGGATGCGTGCTCGGCTGAACTCAGTCAACTATTGTCCGAATACAAACATCAGATCCCGCTCGAGAAAGCCGAGCTTGACGAACTGCTTGAGGCTGCACAACGTTCGGTCGAGAGTCGTTACGCGACGCTGTTTGGAATGGCTGCGCGGAGTAGCCGTTACGCGCGTACGCTTGCCAGTCGCCGAGCTTCGGAGCAAGTCGTCAATCCCGCATCGGGGGTCGGGGGCGTGGCGAACCTGAGGACGGAATCGGTGGGTCAAAACCTTCATTGCAAGGCGCTGTCAAGTCGAGAGGGCGCTCAAGGCGTTGGTTACCCGGCGCTGCCGGTGGTTGAGGGAGATGGCGTGTGTGGTGCCTCGCCCAAGCCAAAGAGGGTGATGCGGCTTGAATTGGGACGTCGAATTGAGTCAACGGAGAACCACGGTGCCGCCAATGAGGAGGCGGACTGGAGACTTCTCGAGGCTGCGCGAATTACCGCACTGAACGAATTCGTCGATCGGAGCGGCGTTGAGCGTGTTGTGCAGAAGTTACTCGCCGCACTTGCGCAGTATCTTGGGGGGCAACGCGTCTTGATCTTGCGAGCAACCTCAAATCGGCGTGAGCTTTATCCGGTGGTCGGCATTGGAGAGGATCTCGAAGGGCTGATGCGCACGTTCAGACTTCCCCTGGGCCCCGCACGCGCCCCAGCGGATCCTATCTCCATGGCGTACCATCTTGGCCGAGACGCGCTTCTAGATGACGTCTTTCAACCGCACCTGACCCAACGAATCGCTCAGGCGTATTACGAAGCAATCGGCTCGACTCGTCTCGTCGTGCTTCAGTGCGGCGGCAAGAACCAGGAGCCGCTGCTGCTCATGATGGATCTCGAGCCGCCTTTGGAGCTTCCGGCGCGAAGCCGCCTGGAACGGCTCGCAGAGTTTCGGCTGACTTTGACCAAGTTGCTGTTGGGCGAAGCGCGATGAGTATGCGCCACGAACGGCAAACGCCCCGACTCTAGATCGGGGCGTTCGCTGTTTGGGTTCGAACTTAGGTTCGATCTGAGTTGTTCCGCGCTGGATTACTCCGCACGGGTTTCGATTCGATACATCACCTGCTTCAGCGGTGCGTCTCCCGCGATCTTGTTACGATCGGCGGTCTTCTCGTTGGCATCGATAATCGTCTGCAGCTTCTTTGCAGCTTCTTTCGAGCCCTTCGGGGACAAGAAGTCGATGGCCTGTGCAGCCGAGTACCGAACCGCGGCGTTGTCCACAGCACCGAGTCGATCGATGATTTCGAGCGCAGTATTGGGCGTCCCATGGATGGCGGTCATGTAACAAGCCTTGAACCCGGAGAACTGCGTGTTCTGCTCCTGATTCTCGCCCTTCTCAATCTCGCCCAGGTAGCACTGCGCACGATCACCACAGGCGCGGAGTTGCTTCTCGGCTAATCCGAGGAAGTCTTTCTCCATCTTGGTGCCGTACTTGGCAACGGCGGGCTTCACCGAGTCGAGTTGGTCTGCCTTGGCGAGTTTGAGCACCGTCACCAAGATCGCACTCTGCAATGCGGTCTTGTCGTCGCCCGACCCCGCCGTCTTCTCGGCGCGCTCGAGCAGCCAGGGGATCATGGTTGGGTCGTAGAACTGCCCAGCGGACTCTACGAGCAGTTGCAGCGCGTTGGCGCCGGGCGGGATGTTGGTGTCAAGCGAGATACCCTGGAAAGCACCCTTGAAGGCTTCCTTAGATTCTGCGGTGGCTGGGATCTTGGCAATCTCACGCGCCATGACCGCCTTATTCACGTCACCCTTCGCGTTCTTGAGCGCCTCGAGCAACGGCGGCAAACCTTCGGGGCGACCGATGGTTCCTATAACCAACGCTGCGGTGCGAACTTCGGGCTCGTCATCCGGTGCCTTGAAATCGGCGGGTTTCGGCGCGGCGTCCTTCAGTCGCGCGTAGTGATACTGCTTCAGTTTGTCGTTCTGTCCCTTGAGCAGTTTGACGGCTTCCGCTACCGCAGGCCGCCCGATCTTTACCAAGGCGAGCAGCGCAGTCGCTTGCACGTCTGCCTTGTTAGGATCGAGCATCACCTTCATCAAGGGCTCGACCGCGGCGTTGTCTTTCAGCATGCCGAGCAACAGGGCTGACGTGGTCTGCCAGAAGAGTTGGTCCTTGTAGGGGTCCAGCTTGTCCTTGTCGGCAGCGCTCTTGGGCACGACAATCGGCGCGTCCAACATTTGGCGCAGCGTGCCTGCCCACGATTGCTGAGGCATGTCCTGCAGCGCATCGTTGAAGTCCTTGTAAGTCACCCCGCCGAGCATCGTGCTTGCTCGCAGCTTCGTGAACGCCTGAATCATTGGATCGGCGAGGGAGGCCAGCTTTAGCTTACCTGCGCCACGGGCGGCCCATTTGATGTCCGTGTCGTCCTTATTGGTAGCTGGGCGCTTCACGAACTCGTCGAACGCCTTCTTCAGCGCGGGCTCAGTCCGCGGATCCTGAAATGCGGAGAGCAACTTGATCAGAGTCGTGCGCGTCTTGACGTCGAAGTCGTCGTAGCCAGTCACGTAAGCGTTGGTGAGCGGAACAACGATCTTGTCGAGCAGTGCCTTGACCTCTGGTGCGGAAGCGTCCTTATTCGCCTTTGTCACCGCGTCTTCGTAGAACTGCTCAAGGCGCTTGACTGCGCGTGGTCGCCAGCTCTTCTCTTCAAGCTTATCGACCCAGTAATCAGGCTTCCCTTCGTCCTTGCAGCCTACCTGCGTCGTAACAAGGATTCCCGTGGCGACCACGGTTGCAGTACCGAGCATCAGGTGGTGGATGAGCGACGCAAGCGTGCGCGTGGAGCGGAGCATAGTTTCCTCCAACGAATTCGGATTTCGGTTTGCTGGTGACCGTTGGTCAACATGAATTGCCTGGAGTGAAAACGTCTTTAAAACCCCAGGTTGCGAGCGTTTTCCGCAAAGTACGCCGGGGGGGGTTCCCCTGTCAACGTAACGCAGCATGACAGCTGATGTATCTTTCCAAGGGCGACCGACCGGTCCGCGTCTCTGCGGGGCGTAGGAGACCCGAACAACAGCTGGTGCTCGCATGACCGTGGAGTGGTGCAGGGCGGTTCTTCTGGGAAAAAGCGGATGCTTTTGTTGGTTAGTGCGTCGCGGTCACGCCGCGACACGCCCGACGAGACGAGTCCCGGTACCCCCACCGCGGCGTTGGCTTCACTTTCCCCCCAGCCCGGTCGTTGAAGCGCGTCGCAGTCAGTCGTTGAAGCGCGTCGCAGTCAGTCGTTGAAGCGCGTCGCAGTCAGTCGTTGAAGCGCGTCGCAGTCAGTGGTTGAAGCGCGTCGCAGTCAGTCGTTGAAGCGC
>JBLNFG010000616.1:0-5471 GCA_050263495.1 Myxococcales bacterium
CGAGAGCAGCAACGGAGTCGCGACGCTACGTCAGGGACTCACCTGGGTCGACGGCGACAAGAAAGCGGTGGGATTCGGCGAGAAACATCCGACGACGGAGAATGCCGTCGACGGCATGAGAAGTCAGGCGGACAGGCGCGTCGAAGTGCTGATGTTCGACGAGGAAGAGCTCCCCAATCTCGCGGCGACCAATGGCGCGGATGTTTACGATGGGGTGACGTTTGAGAGGACGAAACCCCAATTGGACTTCCCGATCAGCCGACGACTATACTCGCCTCTACAGGTGTGGCTCTTCGATGAAGATAGGAGCCGCATGCCCAATGCGCCCTATCGCGTGTTGATGCCCGACGGGACGACTCGTACTGGACGCGCCGATACAGCAGGAATGGTATCGGAGAACGATATACCTGACTTTGAAACCATCGAAGTACAGTGGGGACAACGACGATTATGTCGATGCTCCTGGGCTGCCAACGTGCGACGACGAAGCGTCGTACTACTACGCATTCGGCACGACGGTCGCAATCCATACTGCGATAGTCAATGGTAGAATTCCCGAGCTATTGTCCAATCTTGGCCATCAAGGATCGGAGTCAGAGAGGCGCGCAGCTCTTGAGCATTTCTACGCGTCGGCGACCGACGACACGAGACCGTCGCCGGTATCACCAACAAGCACTACCTAGACCTCTACGAGTGGCGTTGCAAGGAGCTTTACGCTGCCCTCAGTCAAGCAGCTCGCGAGGGAAAGTTGCAGCTGTTCCCATGATGATGAGAAGCCTCATTCTCGCAAGTTCTCTAGCGGCACTCTGAGCTGTCACGGTCGCGGCTCGGCAAAGGCTACCGCAGACACGGTGGGTTCCACATCGGCAGATGAACCAACAGGCCCGCAATCAGCGCCTTCTTCGTCACATGCCAGCAGCGCAGACCGACAGGGCACTCGAATCGAGCGGATATGTCGCCTGGCGGCTCAGAAGCGAGGTCACCTTTCCGCTGGCGCTTGGCACAGCTGCGTTATCGACGCTCAGTCACGTCCCTGGTGTTGGGGCGGCAACGCCTATGGTGCCGTCGGGAATGGGAAGCATGGATGGAGGGGACGATCTGAGGACGAAGTCGAAGAGGACGGTGTTGCTCGGCAACCAACACTTGTCAGCTTTGACAGGAAGATGACGAGTGTCGCTGCAGGTGGATTGTCCACTTGCGGCATCGAAGCAGAGGGTACCCTGTGGTGTTGGGGAGCGCATGAGAACAATGAGTCTCTTGATGGCCTTGCCGATATCCCTCGCATCCGCAGCGTCGGTGGGCGAGTGAGAGCGCTTGCCCTAGGAACGAACCATCATTGTGCGATCCGCGACGACAAGACCCTCTGGTGTCGGGGCGACAACCGCATTGGTCAAATCGAACCCAGTGCGAAAAGGACCACCCTGAAGCAGGCGGTGCAGATCGAGTCTCTCGGCAAGACTGTGGAGAGCGTCGCGCTCTCCAACGACGCAACTTGCGTCCTCAAGGATGATCATTCCGTTTGGTGTTGGGGCGGAAACAGGAATGGTGAACTGGGGATTGGAGAACCAGGGAACAGACTCAATCCCGCTCAGGTGTTTCCACCAGGGGCTGGTGTAGTCGAAGTCGCTGGTGGCTCCGATCACTTCTGCGCACGCTTCGAAAAGAGTGGCATATCGTGCTGGGGCTGGGACTATCACGGCCAGTTGGGCGACGAATCTGAGCCAAAGATTGGGATGAGTAACGCCCCCCTGCCTGTCAAGAAGCGGATTGATGCAATTCAACTCTCGCTTGGGAATTCTTTCAGCGGTGCCCTGGATTCGTCTGGGACCATTTGGCTTTGGGGAAGCAACTCCAGTCGAGTCATGGGTGACACGCACCCAAAGGGCAGTGTGTCCCCCGTCAAGGTGCAGGGGCTTTGTCCTGCAGTTCAGTTCTCCGCAGGTGGAAGTCATGTCTGTGCCATCTGCGAAGACCAGTCCGTTTGGTGTTGGGGCGCTGGTAGAGATTGCCAGCTCGGCGATGGCAAATGCACTGACTATGCTCCAGCACCGGAGCGAGCAGCGTTTCCTAATCCGTAATGTAGGGCATTGCATCTCTGCACGGCGCGCGGAAGCGGAACGGTTGGGGCACCGCTTGACCAGCCAGCTTGAGATCCTCCGGGTCTGATGGCCAATTCCGAAGGAGTTCCGTACCGGTTGCGGGTTGGAAAGCCGCCGTCAATCAGGTTCGCGAGACTGGATCAAAGTCGAGTATCCAAAACGCGAGTTTCCCGTTTGCCACATTGAGTGGGGCACGCCCGATTCCAAGGGTTCTTTCCGGCTGAGTGGCTATTGGTACACGTTCCGGGAGCCTAACGAGCAATTTCGAGCTGGAACCTCGATTCGCATTGTTTGGGAGCACTACGTCTTTGATAGAAAGTTGCGTCTGTTGGTAATGGACGCGGTCGAGCGCATCGAAGTCGCCGTCCGCCCCCGGCTCTCGTACGAACTGGCCCACACGTTTGGCCCGTTCGGTTACGTGCATGAACGTCGAGCGTTGTCGTCGGCGTCCCTAACAGAGAGAGACTGCCATCTGGACCAAATCCGCGACAACGCTGAGCGCAACAGGAAGGAGCAGTTCGTTGCGCACTTCTTTCAGAAGTATGGGGACACCCACCAGCCGATTTGGATGGCCTCCGAGGTGCTGTCATTCGGAACGATTGTTCGTCTGCTCAATGACAGTCACCCAGACATTCGCCGCCAGAGTATCCGCAGATCTCACGACAAAGTATGGGTTTCCCCAACGACTGGGAACGCAGCCCGTTGCCCTTGGGCGCAGCCCAGCAAGATTCTCTAACTGTTCTCGACCTGGGCGGCGACCAGCAGAACGCTGCCACGGGTTCTACCGCAGATGATCCACGAGGCGTCGCCCGTGGTAATTCAGGATCAGGCGTACCTGCGCCAGGTCACACGGCAATCCCCTCCACGGGCAGTACTTCAAATCCATCTGCCAACGGATACGCATGCGGGGCCCGACAGGCAACCGCCCCTTTTGTGATCCTCTTCTTGCCAATGGCTTCGCGCGCAAAGGCAAGATTCGTCGCGTCGGCTTCGGTTGGCAGCGCGGTCCATTTGGCCTCGATGAGTTCGATCTTGCCGCCCACGTCGACCAGAAAATCGACCTCACGGGTTCGGTCCCGCCAGAAGAACAGACTGCCGGCGCGGCCTGCTCGGAGTTCGCGTTGTCGCAGCTGCGCGAATAAGAAGGTTTCCCAGATCGCACCCGCCCAGGGTGACTCCAACAACGAGGCTTCGGTGCGCACATTGAGCAAGGCGCACAGTAGACCGGTATCGCAGAGGTACAGCTTGGGACTCTTTATGATGGATTTGGTGCGATTGGAGAACCAGGGCTCGAGGAGTGCCACTTGACCGGATGCCTCCAACATGCTGAGCCACTGATTCGCCGTCGAAGGTGCAATCCCCACGTCGCGAGCGAGATCGGCCTTATTCAGAAGATTGGCGGATCGCAAAGCGCAGGCGCGCAAGAAGCGCTCGAAATCGCGGAGGCTGCCCACGTTCGTGAGCGAGCGGATGTCGCGCTCGAGGTAAGTCGCAAGGTACGAGTTGTAGAAAACCGCCGCGTCGATATCGGGATTTGCGTAGAGTTCAGGGAATCCGCCACGGACAATCGCTGTGTTGAGCGGCACGTCCGGCAACGTTCGACGGATCTCCGTGAGCGACAGGGTACCAAGTTCGACCACGTCCGAACGCCCCGCTAGGGACTCAGAGACTCCCGCCATCAGAGTGAATTTCTGCGAGCCAGTCAGAAGGAACGCTCCCGCGCGATCCCGACTGCTATCGACGATAGCCTTGATGTGTCGAAACAGCCCGGGCGCGTATTGGACCTCGTCGATGATGAGCGGCCTCGAGTGTCGCGCCAGGAACGACGTCGGATCTTTCTCCGCCTGCTCGGCTTCAGAAGGAAGATCGAGTGAGACGAGGGGGTAGCTCGGAAATAGGCGGCGCAGTGTGGACGTCCTTCCTGTCTGGCGGGCGCCGGTCAAGACCACGACGGGACGCGTGCGAGCCGAGTGCGTTAGCCGGGGTTCGATGTCGCGTTCGAGCCACATCTGCATAATATGCGATTCAATCGTATTTTATGCAAGACACAGAACGGGTGACCGCTCAGGCACGATTCCTGCGGATTGGTGCTGTTCAGGGGGATCTCTGACGTCTCAGGCGATCCGTCGAGCGACGCATCACGGTGCGCGTCGTGCGTCGTACTTCTGCTGAGACGAATCACGTCGGCCCGCGTGCGCTTCTGCTCAAGCGAATTGCGTCGATCGTGCGTCGTGCTTCCTAGCCGAGGTACTCTTCGATAATCCGCTGAGCGACGATGCGCGTCGCGCCCTTGGCGTCGGCGTTCAACATGAGTTCCAACCCGGGCAGCAGTGTGATCCGCTGCCAACGCTCGATCCCGGTGCGGTCGTTGACGGTCTTCGCGCTCGGTACCTGCGAAACGGCGGCGCTGGCAACTGGTGCGGCACCCATCCCAAGCGCCTGCGCTGCCTTTGGCGGAAGCGGACCTGCGCGAAGCCACTGCGCCATCTCTTCGTCGCCCCAGGCTTCGAACCGCTCCTTCTTCTTCGCAAGCGTTAGTGAGTCGTCGCCCTTGAGTCGCAAGAACCCAAGTAGACGCATCAACTCCCCCCGCTCGTACCGGGTGGCAGTGCCCCGGCGTTCAATCGGACGCAGCAGCCGTTGCTGCACGTAGTAGCGCACGGTAGATGCGGGGACTTCTGCCAACTCCGCCAACTCCTTCAAGAGCCAACCATTCTTCGGTGCTGGCGTCTTTGGCCTCCGATGGTTGAGCCGCGCCTTCATCTTCGTCCAACGATCGTGCTTTCTGGTCATTTGATCACCTCATCCTTTTCCATCTCGTGTGTCGCCCGAGCTCCTTGGAGTGAATGTTCCTTGAAGGGACAGGCCCTTCGTAGCCGTTGCTGCGCCGCCAGCCGCGCCACTACTGGTCACCGCAAATAGGTGCTCAACCCCAACTTCATCGCGAATTGCTAATGCCCTCAACTCAGCCGATTCGGGGTGTTGGTGCGACGGGTTGTCGCGCCGTTCCATACCTCAGAGGATTCGCGCGTTGTTGCGATGCGTTGTCGCACCGTTCCATGCCCAGAGGATTCGCGCGTTGTTGCGATGCGTTGTCGCACCGTTCCATGCCGACGGTTCGTATGAGTGTAGTCCCTGCTCGAAACCTCCGTTCGATTGTTGCAGTTGGTCTCATTGATGCCCAAGCCCGCGCCGCGACAGTTGCCGTCAGGTTGGATCGGAAAGGCCTCCTCGTCGCGCCTCGCAATAGTTACTGATGGTACGGGGTGAGCCAGCTCAAGCGTCGCAACAGTTACTGATGGTACGGGGCGAGCCAGCTCAGGCGTCACGATAGCTGCTATTGGTGTGGGGCGAGCCAGCTCAGTCATTACG
>JBLNFG010000617.1:0-10424 GCA_050263495.1 Myxococcales bacterium
GCCTCGTCGTTGTGTGACGACGATGACTCCAAGGCGGAAGCATCGGAGCTCGGGGCAGTCGAACCCCGACGCCCCTTACCAGCATCTTTGCGCGAGTCGCAGCCCTGGAGCGTCGTCACCGCGACGGCACAAACCAAACACGTCAGAGCCGCGCGACTGCGCTTGCGCGATAACGCGTCTGCGTGATGGGATGGGAATGCGCGCGGCTGCGCTGCGGTTGCCGACGTGAGCATCGATGCGCGTTCGCAACGCCGTCTCAGCCATGAGCCAGACAGCGCAACGCTCAAGCGCCACATTCCAGCACCTGCTGGCGAAGGGACAATGCCCACGAGAAAACGCACGGTGAAACGCGTACTAACACGCGGTTCACCCTGCAACGACGAGACGCGAGCTTCACTTGCCGCGATACACGATCAGCCCATGGCTGAGGTCGTATGGCGAAACAGCGACACGCACGCGATCTCCCGGCAACACACGAATGTGATGCCGACGCATTCGACCACTAAGCTGAGCACGGACAATGGCACCACCTTGGTCAACCTTGATGTTGTATTGTCCACCACCGAGAGCGTCTTGAATGACGCCTTCCATTTCGAGAAGATCACCTTTACTCATTGTGCGAGCGCATTCTCCAAGGGTGAGCGGCCGTCTGGTGGCACGCCCCGAGCCGGGGTGCAATATGACACGGCAATCGCGACGCGTCCGCTTAGACGTGAATCGTCGACGGCCAGAGAGCCGACAACCCTGTCCGAGAATGCCCCGATGAGCTTTTCTGCCTATGTTTTCGACTACAACGGCGTGCTCGTGGACGATGAACACGTCCACTGGGCCGCTTTTGCTGAGGTACTTCGGCCAATGGGCATCACCCTTTCTGAGGCCGACTACTGGGAAAAGTACCTTGGATTCGATGACCTCGGAGCGTTCCGCGCCGTCTTCGCAGACACGGGACGTGCCTCTAGCGAATCAGAGATCCGCGCGTGCGTGGAGCAAAAGAAACCCGCTTACCTCGCTCTCGCCCACGATCGATTGAAGGGCTTCGAAGGAGCGAGCGCGTTACTGCGCGAACTCGGGCGGAGCAATGTTCCGATCGGGATCGTCTCTGGTGCGTTACGAGACGAGATCGAACTGGGCCTCGGCGTGTTGAATGCGCGAGACGTCATTCGTTTCATCGTGTCTGCCGAAGACACTCGGGCGTCCAAGCCAGATCCCGAAGGGTATAACATCGCTAAGGAACGCTTGCGCGAGCTTGGTGGTGAAGAGGTCGTGAGCAAGACGCTGGTGATCGAAGACTCGATGGCTGGCATTGAGTCAGCCCGAGCTGCCGGCTTGTTTTGTTTGGCTGTTGCCCACAGCTACGACGAGAAGCAGCTGCGCGCGGCGGGTGCCGTCGAGGTGGTACCCAAAATCGCGGATATTAACGCCGAATTCCTACGGCAATTGGCACGACGAGTCGGGAATTAGTCGATGCCGCGTGCTCTGCTCTCTGGCCGTGTCGCGCGTGCCAACGTCGCAGCAGTTCAGATACTGCGCGCGCCGCGGGTTGGCGGTGTCGCGCTTGGCGGCGTCGCGCTTGGCATCGTCGCGGCAATTCAGGCATGCACACTATCGCGACAATTCGACGCGGAGGCAGAGCTACAGCAATCGAGCCACGCGAACGTGAACGGCACGACCGCTGTAGCGCCGTCAGCGGACAATCCGACGCAGCCTGATCCCGTGAACGCGAAGACTGCCGCGACGAACTCATCGGTCTCCGAGGACTTGCGTGCGCTGCAGCCGCCCTACCCCATCCGTGAGCACGCTTGGCTCCGTACGGGGCTTGGTGCAATCCGCGGCACCACGGTTGGGCCGATCGAGAATCAGCTGCATCCCGATCGCGGCTACGGTTCCGCGGTGTGCGCGCACACCATGCACGAGATCCGTCGCATGGGCGGCAATTGGGTGAGCATCACGCCCTTTGGACGCGTCTACAATCTCGAGCCGAGCGGCGTTTCCTTGCGTTTCGAGGCGCCTTTCGCCGAGAACCAGGCAGCCGTCAAAGGCGCGATCCAGCAAGCTCACGCCGAAGGCTTGCGGGTGCTGCTCGTGCCTCATCTGTGGGTCGAAACTGGCGATTGGCGTGGACACATTGCGCCCAAGACCGACGACGCGTGGCAGCGGTGGATGAAGGCGTACGGCGATTTTGCCGTCACTTGGGCCACGATCGCCGAATCGGCGCAGGTCGAGATGCTCGCCGTCGGGGTCGAATTGCGGAGCTGGGTGACCACTGCGCGCGCACCCGATTTCTTCCCGGTCATCGAACGAGTCCGTAAGGCCTATCGTGGCCCGCTCACCTATGCCGCCAACTGGGACGACGTGCATGACACGGTGATCTGGGATCAGCTGGACGTGATTGGGATCAACGCGTTCTTCCCCTTGGCGGACAAGGAGGGCGCGAGCGATCGAACCCTCGCCGAGGGCGCGTCGCGCATCGCCGTGCAGCTGCGCCGCGTCGCCGAGCGTTGGGGCAAACCGATCGTCTTTACCGAGTTTGGCTACACCACGCGTAAGGAGCCTGCGGTACGTCCTTGGGAATGGCCGGAACACCTCACGAACGTGCAGATCGACGAGCGCGATCAAGCGCGCGCGTATCGCGCCCTGCTTGGCGCGATGATCCCCGAGCCCTGGTTCGTGGGCGTGTTCGTTTGGCGGCTCTATGCCGATCCGAGTGACGTCTCGCAAGAGCCTGAATGGGGTTTCTCGCCGCGGGGCAAGCGCGCAGAGCTCGAACTCGTCGATGCATTTCGCGCGCACTGGGGTGCAGACGGCTACCGTCCGCTGGGCACGGCACTCGGGCGCTTTGCCGTCGAGCGCATCCGAGCCTTCTGAATCGACTGAATTGACGGCGCCCTTCGCCGTCGAGCGAACTCGACCATACTCAATGGACGACTCGCGGGTACGCCGCGCGACCAACGCATCCGAGCATTCTGAATCGACTGAATAGATGGCACTCGGACGCGCTGCGCTCGAATCCGTTCCGGATTCCGACGCTTCTATCCCACCAGGATCCGTGTGCGATCGAAAGCGCGTACCGTGTCGAAGGTCAGCAGGACACCGAGCGCAAGTGTTAGGAACGATGCCACCGCGTAATCTGCGACCACCACAGACTGCCCCTGAAGAACGGATTCGATGAACAACTGCTGACTAACGATGGGCAGGTACTTGACGCGGGTCAGCTCGGTCGAGCCAAACAGCTCGAGCATGCCAGGTAGAGCTGGGATTAACATCAGCAGTTGCCCAGCGGTTTGCCCTTCGCGAAACGTGCGCCCGATACTGGCCAATCGAATCTGAAGCGCCGCTGCCAAGTACACGGCGGGCACCAAGATGGCGATTAGCCATGCAATGCCACCCAGCGAGAGCCCCGTTCGCACTCGCGGAATGTCGACGGGCGTACAATTCAGAACCAACGCGAAGCCTAGTACCGAGAGTAATACCGTTGCCACACTGAAGGTCGCAACCGCAAAGAGCTTGCCGAGAATTAGTTCACCGGTGCTCAGTGGATTTAGCAGCAACGGCTCGAGCGAGCCGCGCTCGCGTTCACCCGCCGTGGTGTCGATGGCGATGTACAAGCCCCCCACGAAGAGTGCCATCAAGAGGAAGATGGGGATGATGCCGAACAACATCGTGGCCCGACTATACGGGGTTGCGACATCAATGCTCTCCACGGCGATCGACTGGATGAGAGAGGGATCGATGCCTCTCGCCAACAGGCGCAAATGCCCGACTGTAACGCCATACTCGTGGAGCGCCGAATAGACGCGTTGAACCTCGCTTTGCGCATGACTGCGCGAACTGTCGTGGAACAGTTGCACCACGGCGGGCTGCCCAGCGGCGAGCTGCTGGGCATAGGAGCTGGGAATGGAGAGCACTGCCGGGACTCTTTGCTCTGCGACGGCCTGCTCCGGATGGTTGGGCCCAAGCACGGGCACGACGTTCTTCTGTTTCAAGAACTCGATCAGACTCGGGGCATGCTCGGCCCCTAACGTTGGCAGTTCAATGCTGCGCACGGACTCGTCAGCCATGACGCGCCCTGCCATCTTGATGATCAGGAATAGCATCAAGGGACCAATGACGACGTAGAGCGCCGCCATCAACCAGGCTTTTCGGTCACGCGCATTGTCCACGAGCTCCTTACCGAAAACGATGAGCACCCGATCCATGCGGATCATGCCGATACACCCGCGTCCGTTCCGATAGCAGCGACGAATGCGTCTTCGAGGCTAGACTTGCCCGTAGCACGCAACAAGCTCTCGGGATCTCCGTGTGCGACGGTACGCCCTTCGGCCATCACCACAATCTGATCACAAAGCGCCGCAACCTCCTGCATCACGTGGGTGGAGAGTAGTACGCATCTACCCTCGGTGCGCAGACTCCGAATCGCTTCCCGGAGATTCCGCGTAGTCATTACGTCTAGCCCGGTCGTAGGCTCGTCCAGCAAGATGTTTTGTGGTTGGTGCACGAGGGCGCGCGCGAGCGCGACCTTGAGTCGCTCACCGGCGGAAAACCCTTCTGTTCGACGATCTGCGAGTCGCTGCATATCAAACCTTTCGAGCAGACGATCGATGCGACGCTCGAGCTCAGAGCCGCCCAAGCCGTGGAGCCGCCCGAAATAGCGCACGTGCTCGCGCGCCGTAAGCCGTGGATACAAACCGCGTGCATCCGGCAAGACGCCAATCTTGGTCCGAACCATCTGGCCATCGCACCACGCGTTGTACCCATCCACCTTGGCGCTGCCTCGATCCGGACGGATGCTGGCGCACACCATTCTCAGCGTGGTGGTCTTGCCTGCGCCATTGGGTCCGAGCAGTCCCGTGATGCAGCCGTCCTCAGCTCGAAAAGTGACATCCTCGACGGCCGTCAACTTACCAAACGTTTTTCCGACGTGCTCGACTTCGATCATGCTGAACTCACCAACGATTTGGCGCCGCGTGCTCCAAGGTTTTCAACCACCAACGTTTTTCCGACATGCTCGACTTCGATCATGCTGAACTCACCAACGATTTGGCGCCGCGTGCTCCGAGGTTTCTAGCCACTGATCTTTCATTCGGAGCACGCATGGTACCCCAGGTCACCTGACGAAAGGCTCGAACCGATGCGCCAATCAAAGATGTTGGATGCCCACCACCGCACTCGCTTTGCGAGTGCTTGCTCCTCCCCGATGCGTGCTCATCGCGCTGCAATTGCGCGCGCATGGGAGGAGCAATGACCTCAAGCACGTAATCGAGGTAGGGCGGCCTCACGGGCGTCCGACGTTGCTTCAGGCGACACGAGCCGTTCGCCGTGCAAAGTGACGAAGCGACGGTCTGCATGCCCCACGTCACGGCTGAGGCCCCTTGAAGCTCGTAAATAGCGGTAGCGGGCGGTGTCCCGCTAAACAGCTTAGATCCAGCCGGGCTGGGGTCAACTGGTCAAGGAACTCCGTGGCAATGCGAGTCACGCAGCCCCGGTGCAATACCCCGTGCGCCTCGCCCGCGAGCACCAGCTCGCGCGAGTGAGGCAGCGTTGCGCGGGCGAGTTCCGCATTCGACGGAGGGGTGACGGGATCGAGTTCCCCTGAGAGCAGCAAGGTCGGCACCGTAGAATGGACTGGCTCCGTGAAGCCGGGTGGCAACGTGGCTCGAGGCCATCCGTCGCATGCCACTTGGTATTCATGAATCACCAGGTCGTCTAGGTACGTGCCTTCCGTCGCGGTCCGATCGAAGAAGGGGTAGTCTTCGCTGCAGATCACGGAAAAGTGCATCCCCTCTTGCAGATCGAGCATGCGCTCGGCGAGTAACGCCTGGGCAGCGAGTGGACTCAGGTTGCCGCGCGCGCCTTCGTGAATCAGAAGCGGGAGCAAGGTTGCCGTCTCCGACGCGTAGCTGAGCATCCGAATCGTACCTGCGGCGACGCGTCGGGAGAGCGCGACGTGCGTAAGCTCGCCAGTACTTGGGTGCGCAAGACCAATCAGGCTCGGAGTGGTCAATCGATCGAGGAGTGTCTTCAAGTCCCCCGTCAAGTCGGGAAACGCCGCGCTGCACGCCGCATCACGCGTGCAGCGAGCAAACACACCGTCGAGTGCGCGTTGGGAATCCTGCGCAATTCTCGGACCTAGGGGTAGCCCATACGGCACGACCCCATCGAGAATCATCGAACGCAGATGCGCGGGATAGGCACGCGCATACGCCAATGCCACGCGCGTGCCGTAGGAACCGCCGTACAAATTGATACGTTCGTAGCCGAGCGCCGTGCGGATGGCGTCGAGATCGGCGATCGCCTGCGGTGTGCCGTACTCGCGCAAATCGACGTTCAGGGCCGCGCGACACGCTGCTAGACGCACCTTCAGTTCAACCTCGCTTTCGTCGAGACCGTGTTGCGGCTTCGGACAATCGAGCGGGTGCGAACGGCCGGTACCGCGCTGATCGACCAAGACTAAGTCGCGCTGGACATTGAGGCGCCCGAAGAAGCCTGCCACCTTTGGAAACTCCCGAGAGATGGCACCGCCGGGCCCACCCGCGAGCAAAAATACGGGATCTGCAACTGGGGAGGAGCCCGTGGCGCGCAGCACCGAAACGAAGAGCTCGACGGTTCGTCCCGAATCCGACGCGCGGTTCTCAGGCACGGAGAGTGTCCCGCACTCGCCGGCAATCCGCTCGCCACCCGACGTGTCCGATAGGTGACACCGGGTAAGCTTCAGCGTGTTCTTTGCGGGCTCGGCTCGGCACGCACCCAAGCTGCATGCAACAGCAACGAGAAAGGCCATGGACGCCCCCGCCGCAGTCTGCGGTGGGCACGCCTTCGGCAGCCTGCGCCAGGTGCGGCTTCGATGTTCCGGAGTTGACGTTGGGACTACGCGATGCCTGCACAGCGCCGCCACTACGGAGACGAAGCGAGAGCGAACTACGCCGAGCCGCCACAAGAACCGAGCACGAATGTCGATGCAAACCGTCAGATGCGCACCTCTGGGTGGAAGAATCCAGAGGATGGTAGCGTCGGTCGTGCTCTGACGTCGAGCGCCAAACCGATGGCAGCACCCTGTGGCGGAATGTCGTGCCGCTGCACGATGGGTGCATTGGCCGAAATCACGCGGTCGCGACGGCGGTTCGCTCACTTCTCCGCGCAAACCACTGTTCAGCTCGGAGTACCAGCAACATGCTCACAGGCAGAACGACCAACGTCAGTGCAGCGGCCGTTAGCGTTCCGCCGACGACCACGACCGCGATGGGTTGTTGGGTTTCGCTGCCAATGGCGTGAGACATGGCGGCTGGAACGAGCCCCAGCGCAGCCAGTAGTGCAGTCATGAGAATTGCGCGCAGCCGTTCGATCGAGCCACGCCAGACGGCATCGAACGGCGCCTCTCCAGCCGCGGTGCGTGCTCGAATTGCCGCGACCACTAGCACCCCATTGAGCACTGCTTGACCGAGCAACGCGATAAAGCCAACCGCGGCTGATACACTGAGCGTCAGACCTGAGATTCCGAGTGCAAAGATGCCGCCAGCCAGGGCCAAAGGCACGTGAAGCAGAATCACGGTTGCGTCGAGCGCGCTGTCGAAAGCCGAGAAAAGCAGGATGAAGGTGAGAATGAGGGCCAAGGGCACCACCAAGCGGAGCCGTGCCATGGCGCGCTCTTGGTTCTCGAACTCGCCGCCCCATTCCGTGCGATAGCCAGCTGGCAGACGAATTCCAGCGTTGACCTTCTGGCGCGCTTCCGCGACAAAAGATCCCAGATCTCGACCGCGCACATTCAGGCGCACTCCAAGGTAGCGGCGGCCGCCTTCGCGCGTAATGGCGGCGCGACCTGAAGTCAGGTGGACGTCAGCAAGCGCCGCCAACGGCACCACCGTACCGTCTGGGGTCGGAATCCGGACCGCTCGAATGGCGAACAGATCCTCGCGGGTAATGCGCGGCAGACGCACGGTGACGTCAAAACGCTTCTCGCCCTCCCAGATCTCGGATGCAACATGCCCGGCCATTGCCGTTTCGACCTCATCCTGCAAGTCACTTACGTCCAAACCAAACCGCGCAAGCGACGTGCGGTCCAACTCAACGGCCACCTGCGGAACATTGCCTGCTCGAACCAGTGCCACCTCGGAGGCCCCCGGCACCGATGCGATAAGGCCTTTCGCCTCTTGCCCAAGTCGCTCGAGCTCGTTCACGTCGTCGCCGTAGATCTTGAGTGCAATCTGACCCGGCTGACCCGAGATGTTGTCAGCGACGTTATCGCGAATGGGCTGCGAGAAGTTGAACTCGATCCCGGGGATTGCGGAGAGACTTTGCGACATTTCCTCCACTAGTGCGTCTACCCGTTGGTGCCCCTTGCGCCACTCGTCGAGCGGCTTCAACTGAATGAATGCCTCCAAGTGGTTTGGCAGTTTGGGATCCGTGCCGTCCTCGGGGCGGCCGAGCTGGGTCAGAATGCTGCGCACCTCTGGTGTACGCCGCAACAGTTCCTTCATTTGCGGGATCAGTTTGCGACACTCGGTAACACTTAGATTTCTAGGCAGGGAGATCTGAGCGTAGAGCGCGCCCTCGTTGAGTTCAGGCAAAAACTCCGAGCCCAGTCTCGGAGCGAGCACCATTGAACTTGCGAATACACCAACCGCGAGAACCAAGACGGTTGCGGGCCGTGCCAGTGCCCAGCGCAGCGTGGGTTCATAGCTCCTTTGCGCTAACTTGAGCAGTGGCGACTCTCTCTCCTTAGTGCCCTTGCGCAAAGCGAACATGGCTAGCACAGGCACGAGCGTAAAACTCATGACCATCGCACCGATCAAGGCGCTTACCACCGTATTCGCCATCGGTGAGAAGATCCGACCTTCCACGCGCTGGAGAGAGAATATCGGAAGGTAGGCGGCAATGATGATTAGGAGCGAAAACAGTGTTGGGCGGGCAACCTGCCTTGCAGCGTCTTCAATCCGTTTGGGCAACGGAGTTGGGTTGTTCGCGTTGGATTTGGGAATGACGTGGAAGAGGTGCTCGACTAGGATGACCGCGCCGTCCACGATGATGCCAAAGTCAACGGCGCCCATGCTGAGCAGGTTGGCGCTCATCCCTCTCGAACGCAGATAGATGAAAGATGCCGCCAACGAGAGAGGGATCACGGTCGCGACAATCAGCGAAGCTCGCAGGGATAACGTGAAGGCAAATAGAACGAGAACGACCAGTAGCGCGCCTTCGAGCAGGTTATGAAAGACGGTATGTAACGTCGTGTCCACCAACTCACTGCGATCGTAGAACGGCTGAATCTCGACTCCGGACGGGAGCCCGCGTTGACGAAGCTCGTTCAGCCGATCACGCAATGCGTCTAGGACCGCGGACGGGTTCTCACCCTTTCGCATCAACACGATGCCCTCGACTACGTCGTCTTGGCCGTCGCGTGAAACGAAACTTTGGCGTGGCGCGTAGCCTTCAGTCACCGCGGCAATGTCGCGCATGTGTACCGGCACGCCCTTGAACTCGGTTACCCGCGTCATCGCGACGTCCTGAATGTCGCGGAACGTGCCCAAGCTACGAATCACGAAGCTCTCGGCCCCCCGCTCGATGAAGCCACCACTGGCGTTATCGCTCGCCTTCTGTAGCGCCCTGAATACGTCGTCCAGTTGCACGCCGTAGCTAGCCATCTTCGAGGGATCGGGTTCCACGTGGATCTCTCGCACCATTCCGCCGAGAGAAATCACGTCAGCAACTCCGGGCACGCGCAAAAGTGCTGGTCGAACGGTCCAGTCCTGCGTCGTACGCAGGGACAAGGGGTCCTTACCTGCGCCAGCCAAGGTGTATCGGTAAATCTCCCCGATCGGTGTCGCCAGAGGCCCCAACACAGTCTCCACGCCAGCAGGCAATTCCGCGCCCCGCAGCCGCTCGAGCACGATCGGGCGCGCCTCCGCCATCGACACCTCGTCGTCGAACGTCAACGTAACGTAAGACAACCCAAACAGCGAAATGCTACGCAGGCGCGTGAGGTGAGGCGTTCCATTGAGCGCTCGCTCCAGTGGAAGCGAGATCTTGCGCTCCACCTCCTCGGAGGGCTGACCGCTGAACAGCGTGATCACCTGGACCTGAGTGTCGCTGGGATCTGGAAAGGCCTCAATCGTCAACTGTCGGAACGCAAACCAGCCAAGCACCGCTACTCCGACGGCGAACAGCAGAGCCCCCAACCTATTGTGCAAGGCTTTTGCGATCAGTGCTTCGAGCATAATGCTCCTAACCCGGTACTGCCGTAACCGAAGTGGACGAATCCACGAAGTGATGAGGGAAAGAGAAAGTCGACTGAAGTCAACGGCTCCCGGAATCGACCGGGGCTGCGCCGCTGGAGGCGACGCGGGACTTCTGCAGGAAGTCCCTGGTTACTGCTGATAGGCTGAGTTTGAGATTCTGACGGCGGTAGCGAACCCTCACTGAGATATCGCCATTTG
>JBLNFG010000618.1:0-7884 GCA_050263495.1 Myxococcales bacterium
ACGTGGTCGCCATTGCGCTGAAGTGTCGCGGCCATTCCCTGTCTCTTGCCGAACTGATTGCAGAGGGCAACTTTGGTATTCTCCACGCGCTCACCAAGTTCGAGCCAGAACGTGGTAACCGCTTCGTAACCTATGCGGCCTACTGGATTCGAGCGTTCATCCTGAACTACATCATCCGTTCGTGGAGTTTGGTCGGCGGTGGTTCCGGACCGCTACATTCCAGGATGTTCTTCAAACTCCGGCGTGAGCGGACTCGCGTATACAGCCTAGTCGGTGAGGGCGAGCAAGCGGACGAGTTGCTGGCCGAGCGAGTTGGCGTTTCCCGTGAGCAGATCGCGGAGTTCAATCAACGGCTGTCCACGCGCGACATCTCTTTAGATCGCGAGGTCTTCTCGGATGGGACAACAAGCCTCGTCGAGACGCTGCCATCACCTCAGCGGAGCCAGGAGCAAGCCTACCTTGAATCGCAGGACGAGTTCCGCACCAACGACATCGTACGCACTGCGCTAGATACCCTCGACAAGCGGGAGAAGCGCGTAGTTGAGGCTTACCTGATGAATGACGACGAAGATAAGCTTTCTCTCGCTGAGATCGGGCGCAGCCTAGGGGTATCGCGAGAACGAGCTCGCCAGCTCGAGACTCGCGCCATCAAGAAACTTCGCCAGCGGATCCTCGAGATCTACGAGAGCCAAAGACTGCTTAGCGGCGCGGTTGGCTCAGCTGCATAGCGTCAGGCAGACTGCAGGCTTCGGCATGGAACCTGCAGAGTCGGCCGCGGAGGTGTTAAGTGCCATCGAAGAACGCAACTGTCACGGGCGGCGCACAAGCCACAATTGATCACGACGAAATTCGAGAGTGGGTTGAGCAACACGGCGGACATCCCGCAGCAGTGAAGCGAACGCGCCGAGGAAAAACGCCTGGCATCATGCGTATAGACTTTCCTGGCTATAGCGGCGAGGACAGTCTCGAGCCGATATCCTGGGAAGAGTTCTTTGTGCGATTCGAGGAATCCCGGCTCGCCTTCCTCTACCAGGATCGAACAAAGACCGGGCGGTCCAGCCGATTCAATAAGCTCGTGGCGCGCGACACGGTCGAAATCGCGCCAACGCGCCGGAGAAGGGCAGCCGGAAAGTCACGAGCTCCGGCGAAGCGCCCACTTCCAGGAGCGAGGAAGGCAACGACCACGGATCAGAAGGCGACAGCGCGCGCGTCGAAGGGTCGCTCGGCGCGCTCAAGAGTCACCACGGGTGCCGGTGCGTCAGCGGCGCGAAGCCGCGGCTCGGCTCGGCGAGCCCCTGGCTCGCCTCGACCTACCTCAGCTGCAAACAAGGCCCGTAGTTCCACGCGCAAGGCCACAACGCGCATGGAGCAAGAAGCACCGAGCTCGCGGCAGCGGCAGCCGACGACGAAGCGGGCGGCTAAGAAGCGCGCCCCT
Source organism: Myxococcales bacterium (assembly GCA_050263495.1). Lineage (GTDB taxonomy): Bacteria > Myxococcota_A > Polyangia > Polyangiales > Polyangiaceae > FEN-1139. The sequence continues at coordinate 1,436 of JBLNFG010000618.1, forward strand.
ACCAGAGGTGCGCGGAGCAAACGCTCACGCTCTTCGGCGCAGTAGATGCGATTAGCAACATGCGGTGGATATCGCGCAGCGACCCACGGATCTGAGGCGAACTTGAGCACGTTCCGGCGGCGCGAAGGCCACCAGCGATGCATACCGATTGGCCACAGTCTGCCGAACTGGACGAACTGCTAAATGAGATACGCAGCATTGTTGCAGTCCACTTGGCACAAGCGCAAGCCATTCTGAAAACACTCCCATGACCAACTTGGCAATTCGAGCCGCCCAACAAACAAGCGTAAGCGTCCACCATCGCGCGCCGCGCTCCGGTAGCGCGCTGCTAGCCCGGTGCTGGTGGGCCATGCTCGTGGTGGGGGCAAGCGTGGGTGGGTGCGCTCAAACTGCGCGAGAAGCGGCTCGAACCGTTGCCCCGGCTGCAGCCGAAGGCACCCTAGACACGGCCGCGAAGCCCGAAAGCCGACAGGACGTGGCAGCGATCATCGCGGACCCGCAAATTCGAAAAGCGAGCGACGAGCTCGCGCGTTCCGTAGCCGGTGGTGTCTTCGATGAGCTCACAGAAGCGGAACGTCTGCAAGCCTTGGAGGCATTCTCAGTCCAGCTCGTCGAGCGTCTTGGTCCAGCACTCTCAAAGACCGTCGCCAAGGATTTGGGCCCGGCAATGACCAACGTCGTAGCGAATTCCGTGGACCAGGCACTGCAAAGAATGACGAGCGCCGAGAATCAAGAGCGAGCAAGTGCGATGGCTCTGGCCATGACGCAGTCCGTCGTACGCGGCGCAACGCAGCAGTTGGCGTCGGACTTCTCCGCGCTTGGCGCAGCACCTGTCGATACCGCCGCAGACTGGATGACCGTAATTGCTCGCAATGGTGGACGTGGCGTAGCACTTGGCCTTCAAGACGCGGTGCGTGAAACCGAGATCCGTCGCAGTCAGGGCAACAAACAACCGGCCGATGTCCTTGCCCTGGTGGCTCAAGCAGCGAACCTCGGATTCGGAATGATGGCACTGATCGTTGCCGTAGTGGCTGGTGCGGTACTCACCCTGTTTGCTCTCTTGGCGTGGTTTGGCTGGCGCGCACGCCGCTTCCAGCAGGAAAGCAGGAAACGTGAGGAAGCTTTGCTGCTCGTTGCAAGGGTCATCAAGTCGACGGAGAGTGCACCCTGGGCGAACGATTTGCATGAGCGCTTACGCGACGCCGCCCGCGAAGAGCCGGCGGGTAACACGCTCCGCGATGTACTTCGCCGCCACGCTGAATTGCGGCTGCAACACCAGCGCGAGGCCGCGCCGGGTTGGATGCACGACGCCTAAGTCAAGGCAGTCAATACGCATGTCAGTTGTAGAGCCCTTGGATCCTACCCCATGACGTGATGCGTCATGGGTAGGACATCTCCAGGCTCTGTCGGAGGGGCTTCTTCTCGGACTAGGCGTGTCCTAGGACTCCGTTCATGCCCTCAATTCCGCTTCCGATTGTCGCCGGTATCGCCCTCCACTGGTGGTTGAGCGTGTTCTTTCAGTCATTCTTCCTCCATCGCTACGCTGCCCACCGTATGTTTGAGCTCTCGCCTTTCTGGCAACGCACGTTCCATCTACTCACCTATCTGACGCAGGGAGCCTCGTTCCTGAATCCTCGCGCCTACGCTGTTCTGCATCGAATGCACCACACCTACTCGGACAAGCCCGGTGATCCGCACTCACCGCGCTTGCTGCGCAATCCGCTCAAGATGATGTGGAACACTCTTGGTGATTATCGTCTGGTGCTTGCCAGACGCCATCCACTAGCGAAGCCATTCGAGTTCGATCTGGTTGAGTGGCGCGCCCTCGATCGCTGGGGAGGAAGCATTTGGTCATCGCTGCTTTGGACCGCTGGTTACATCGGATTCTACGCCCTGTTCGCGACAGCGGCGTGGCAGTTCTTACTCATCCCGATCCATATCTTCATGGGTCCTATCCACGGTGCAATCGTCAATTACTTGGGCCATTGGCTTGGCTACCGCAATCACGACATCGACGACCATTCACGCAACACTCTCTGGTTCGACTTCGTAACCCTGGGCGAACTATTTCAGAACAACCATCATGCGCGGCCCAATTCGGCCTCATTTGCAAGTAGGCGCTTCGAGTTCGACCCGGTCTGGCCCGCCATCGTTGTGATGGACAGGCTTAGAATTCTTAGACTCGCGAGTCGTCAGGTGCTCTCGCAAGTCACCTCGGACGTACGTGACGCAGTCGATACGGCCGATCCGCGCGTCGAGTCGTCAGCTTTCTAGGCACTGCGCGGGACCCACCGGCACATTTACTGCAGTTACGCCTCGTGCACGCTCCTCAAGCTGGCGCGCAAAATGCTCGAAAGGAGGCAACGATGCAAGTTCACGAGATAATGACAAAAAATGTCAAGGTGATCGACTCATCTGCAACACTCGTCGAGGCTGCAGAGGTGATGCGGGACGAAGATGTGGGCGCTCTACCAGTCGGAGAGGGCGGGCGCCCGATCGGGATGCTTACCGATCGCGATATCGTGGTACGCGCCCTCGCGGAATACAAAGATCCGGCACACACAACCGTGCGAGAGGTGATCACCCCCCGTGTTACGACCATCTATGCAGACCGCGACGTAAATGAAGCGGCCGAACTGATGGCAAAGGATCAGGTTCGGCGCCTGTTGGTGATCGATCATCGACAGTCACCAATCGGAATTTTGTCACTGGGCGACATCGGCCGCAGTGAACATGCCTCGCAAGCGGGCGCCCATGCTCTGAAAGGGGTCTCAGACAACGACAACGACCACGGCCAACAAACCTGGCGCAAACCAACGCATGTCTAGTCGAAAAGCCTGCTCGCGACGGCAAGACCTCGATTGCACAATCGATCGATCGAGCACTCGCTCGCAAGTACGTTCGCGTCGCCCTAGGAGGCGCGCGGGATGAGGCGGACATCCGCGGCCATCGGCGTACGTACGTTGGCCCGTCCCCGGGGCGGATTATTTCCGGAATGAAGCACGCCTTGATGACGGGCGAGCTCACGTTGCGCGGGCGCGTATTGCCGATTGGCGGCGTGAAAGAGAAGGTATTGGGCGCGCATCGCGCGGGGATTACCGATACTATCCTGCCGCAGGCCAATCACGGAGACGGAGACGACATTCCCGCGGAAGTGCGCGCTCAATTGACGTTCCTCTTCGTGGAGAGTCTGTCTCAGGTGTTCGAATTGGCATTACCGAAGCCTGACGGTCGTGAGCTCGATCGAGAGTCCGTCAGTAATGTTCGTACCAGCACTTAATACCGCGGCGCTCCCCCCATCCGCAGGGCGCTAGCCCGAGGATTTGGGGGGAGCCAGCATCCGCGCAGCGGAGGCGGTGGGGGGCATTGGATCATCCGCTGCTTACGGCAGGGTTCGCTGCCATACGGCACCAATGCCGTCCACCACGAACTGTACCGCCACTGCCGCTACGATGAGCCCCATCACTCGTTGAAGGACGTTCATTCCCGTGTGTCCAAGCCGATCTGCTACGGCAGATGCACCTCGGAGCACCCAGTAAGTCGTTACAAGCGTGAACACAATCGCGAGCATGACAATGGCGTACTCCAAAGTGTTTCGAGCCCGCGAGACCAGCACCATGACGGCTGAAGTCGCACCAGGGCCGGCCAGCATCGGGATCGCGAGCGGGAACACCGACGCATCCGCCTTGTTCGCGCCTTCGGCCTCCTCTTCAGGTGTGGTTCGTTGTCGCGACCGCTGCGCGCTGAGCATATCGACGGCGAGCAAGAACAGCAGGATGCCACCTGCAATCCTGAATGCGCCCTCCGAAACACCCAGAAGACGAAATATCAACGTCCCCGTTACCGCGAACAGGGCCAGTATTGCGCCCGCGACCGTGCTCGCACGCATCGCCGCCCGGCGCTTCTGTTCTCGCGAGTCCCCGTCCGTGACAGACACGAACAACGGAACACAACCGAAGGGATCTACCACCACAAACAGGGCTGTTAGCGTGGATAAGGTGTAGCTGAAGATCGTTGCAAAGGCACTCATGAGAGCCCCTGGCAGCGTATCGATCTTGGGGGCCCGGGTCTAGTTTCGAGCGAGTTCTTCGTGTTCGAGAAAACGGGGAGCGAGATCCCGCATGGCATCCGCCAGCGCGAATCCAAATACCACGTGGGATAGAATCATCGAGGTAGGCCGGCCCCTCCGGTCCCGACTAGGAGGACGCATAATTCCGAGCGCAGGTACCCATCCGGCATAGCTTACCGCCCAAACCGTCAGCGCGAACGGGACTGCTGTCAGCGCAGAAGCCTTCGAAAGCGCCTCAGTGTGACCCCGACGCGCTAGCACCAGCAGCACGGCGTAGAGCGCCCCCTGGGAAGCGCCAAAGCCCAAATGCGCCACCGCGGCGGCCGAAGAACGCACGGGGGGCGGCAGTTTGCTCTTCGCTCCAAACGCAGAAAGCAAACCGTCTACAATCAGTCGGGGCGGCATTCGCCCTAAAAAGCCACTGCGCTTGAGCGCGAGCATCGCGCTCGACATCGTGAGGGTTGCCGCAAGCCCGGACGCGGCCCCAACCAACAAGGTAAGCAACCAACCTTTGCCGGATCGCGTTACTCCAATCTTCGCATTGCCGTTAGCCACAAGTTGCATTGGAATTTAACGAGCAATGCACATGCCAGTGTCATCGTTGGCACGTGAAGTGCTCGGCACGCGTGTATGGCAACACAAATCGAGCCTCCGCGGCGTTGGGTACTGGTTGCGGATGAGCGTCGCGCCCGGATCCTCGTTGAGCGTTTCGGCCGTTTGGAATTGCTCGAAGCATTCGAGCATTGCGAGAGCCGAGACAGTAGGCTTGAGATTATGTGGGGAACATTTGGTAATGTGGGACCGTCCTTGGCTGCAACCAATGCAGGAAAGTTGTTGACGACTGAACGCGCCGAACCCACGACCCGCGACGCGCCCAATTCGATCGAACACGAAGGCTTTGCGCGCCAGCTTGCCGCTCGACTCGCGCGAGGATTGATTGAGCGAGCCTATGATCGGCTGGTCGTCACCGCGCCCGCATCCTTCCTGCCGAGCTTGAAATCAGCACTGAGCATGGACGTGGAAGGCCGCGTCGAAGCGTATGTCAGCAGAGATCTGAGCAAAAGTTCGGAGCGCGAGGTGAAGGCGCACATTGCGCAAGAGGTATCCAGCCACTTGCCGTAAGAGAGCAGGTGACCAGGCCCCTGCTTGGGGCGCATGCAACGACAGCCTGTTTGGGGGCTCGAGACAACTGTGTGTTACACGATACTGACAAACGTCAGGTGGCAAGCACCGTGGCTTGCGCTGGCGCCGCGCGAGGCCTACTAACATTTCTATGAACCGCGAGGTGAGACTACGGGGGCTATCGTCGGATCATCATCGGAGCTTGGTACTGGTCCGCCATATCCGCGAAACGCTGAGCCAAGGCGGCTCGGAAAGCGACTTATGTGCGCATGTCGCTGGCCACTATGATGCCGAGTTGGAGCCACACTTCCGCGCCGAGGAAGAACTGCTACTGCCCCAACTGACTTCGGAAACCAACCGCAGCTTGGCTGAGCGGACCTTCCTGGAGCACCGGTTATTGCGGTCGCAAATTGCCGCAGGGGTAGCCAGTCAACTCGACGCGCTACGTGCACCAGCAGACACGCTCGAGGCACATGTCCGATTCGAAGAGCGCGAACTCTACCCAGCGTGTGAGATTGTGGTTCTGGAGACAGTGCTCGACGAGGTCGCCCTACGCGTACCGAAGCGCTAAGCGGAGATGCAGCTGCGTTCTGCGCGTAGAGGCAATCAACAATCGTGTGAAGCGAGCCTGGTATGCGCGTCTGTCGCGACAACTCCGGTCGCGCGAAAACACGAGACTGTTTGCAGTGACGGCCTCGGCGGAGCGGAGTGCTGTGCGGTCGACGACGATTCGCGCGCGGGGCATTGCACTGGCTTGAGCGAAAATCGTCGACCTCGAGCGGTGCGTTGTTGCGAGCGGTGCGTTGTTGCGAGCGGTGCGTTGTTGCGAGCGGTGCGTTGTTGCGAGCGGTGCATTGTTGCGAGCGGTGCGTACTCTCACGTTCGTCGGGGTATGATCGATCGTATTGACGTCGGTTTGGGAGCGATTTGCCGCAGGGGTTAGGCCCCACGCTTCAATGCGATGGCACGGAAGTCGCAGAGTGTTGCCTGACTGCGCGCTGGAGTACGCCGCCGACACGAACGTGATTCGTCGGACGCTCCAGCAGATCGCGGCAGCAAATCGCGCACTAAGACGCAGAGGGAGTTTGAACGTATGAAACGAACTGGGACATGCATTTTGGCGTTATTGTTCCTCGCCGGAGCCTGCAATCGCACCAAGGACAACGGCGTAAACGGAGAAGAAACCCAGGCCAATATGCCGCACAATGACTCGGTTGCGGTAACACCGACGCCGCTGTCGACCTACCTACCAGGCCCC
>JBLNFG010000619.1:0-3350 GCA_050263495.1 Myxococcales bacterium
GCACCAAGCCAGGTTCCACGAGCGTCGCGCCAGGCGCGTAGCGCCAGCGTGCTGGACGTAGAAGCTTCTCGACCGCTCGGAGCCGTCAACACCAGTACCGCTCCACCCACGAGGGCGATACCACCGACGGCAAAACCTACGGCGGAGAGTCGACTGGCTTTGCGCGCATCCTGAGTCAAGTCTTCAATCTGCCGTGCTTCCGCTTCCGTACAGTGAAGCCCGGACGGGCAGACCGCATCGCGATCCGACACTTTCGAGCCCCGCTGAAGGAGAAAGACCGTACCAAGGCCCAGCCCGACGATTCCAAGGCCACCCACGACGTAACCCATTGGGCGCTGCCATTCCCTGCGCTCATCCGCGGCAGTACTAGCGGATGTTTGGGGTACGTGGTTCTGCTCCGGGCTCGGACGCCCTTCGGGGGCTGAAGCTGCGGCACTCTGTGGCGGTAGATCGGAGAGTGGGGGGACCGTGATTTGCTTTCGATCGGCCTTTTTCCCGAGCTCGATCTCCGTGTCCCACGCTTTCTTCGTTGGGGCAACTGCCGTGATCCGATGCACGCCGGGGTCGAGCGGGATCGGCGTACCCCAAGAGGCTTCACCGAGCGGTTTGCCGTCCAGATTCAGTTGCAGCGATGCCACGCGAACGTTTGCCGGTACATCAATGACCAGGCGCGACAGGAGCGGCTCGAGGGCGTTGGCTCGCTCGGTTGCGAAGGTAACCCGATCCGTTCGCGCATCCTTGCGAGCAGCGGCGATTGCATCGCGATACTCTGCCCACGCGCTTGCGAGTTTACCTTCCTTTTCATGGCAAGCAGCGAGGTTGAGCAACGTCCCGGTGGCGGGATCCAAACGATAGCTCTCTTCGAATTTGGGGCACGCCTGCGCATACTGTCCCGCGCTCATCAGCCGCTTTCCCTCGTCGAACATCGACTCGCTCATCGCCGTACTCGAATCGGCGTATGCCGATCCCGTGGCAAAAGCATAGGTGGCTGTCAGACTAGCGACGACCTTCCAACGGATCAATGGAACCTCCAACCTGAGTTGCCTTCGACGAATGTGGCTTGGCCGGTGAATGAGCGTTGAGCGTGCTCGGTCGCGACGGTGCGCGTATCGGCGTCGGTGTGACGGAAGCACTGGGAGCACTGGAAGCCGCGCTCAACAAGCCAGGCTGAGACGGTGTTGCCGCGGTTGAGCTTGGTGGTTGCGGCGATGACGAGAAAGGAGCGGCGCTAGGGATGGATCCTGACTCGGACGCGCTCGAGTTGATTACGGTGGGTATCGGAGCAAGCGCCGATGCGTCTACAGGCGTGCCTACGACGCGAGATCTGTACCGCCACGCTCCGATTGTCGCGACGACCAAAACCAAAAAAGCAGCACCACTCCAGAGCACGGCGCGTGTGAGGACGGGATTGCGCCCCTGTTGGCGGGTATTGCTCCAGTTGGCGTCCGTCGCGGCGACGCGTGCGTTCTCCGGCACTACCGGTGCTTCGAGCACGGTTCTAGGGGCTGCACGTGTCGCGTTTGCTGCAGGCGCACCGAAGGGAGCTAGAGCTTGAGCAAGCTCGGCGGTGGTTTGGAATCGAGCGTTTGGATCCTTAGCAAGACATCGCACCAATATCTGTTCGAGTTCCGGTGCGATCTCGGGTCGCATGCTCCGCAGCGGCGTAGGCGGCTCGACCGCGATTTGAATGAGCAGTGCCGTCGCTGTATCGGCGGTAAAAGGAGGCCTTCCTGCCAGCAATTCGTGAGCGATGACCCCCAACGACCAGATGTCGGTGCGCGTGTCGACGTGTTTCGCGCTGCGCACTTGCTCGGGAGACATGTACTGGGGCGAACCCATAATGAGTGCAGTGCCCGTCAGATTCGCATTTTGCGAGCCTTCGGCAAGAGACTTGGAGATTCCGAAATCGAGCACTTTTACCAAGGGAGAACCGTCGCCGCGGTGTGTCAGGAACAGATTGGCTGGCTTCAGATCTCGATGCACGATTCCGAGCGAGTGCGCCTCGGAGACGGCTTCACAAGCCTGCAGCAGGTAACCGACCGCTTCGGCAACCGGCAATTGACCCCGCGCGGCCAGCAAGGCCGCGAGATCTTGCCCCTCGAGATACTCCATGACGATATACGGCGTTCCGTCGTCCGCGGTCGCAACATCCATGACGCGACCAATGTGTTCACTCCGTATCTTGGCAGCGGCCCTTGCTTCCTGCATGAAGCGGGCGATAGCATTGGGTATCGCACAGGCTTCAGGTAAGAGGAATTTAATCGCTACCAACTGCTCGAGTTGGAGATGCGTGGCCGCGACCACGACCCCCATTCCACCTTGCCCGAGCACGCGCTCGACGCGAAACTTGCCAGCCAAGATCGATCCGGGAACGGTGAAGAGTTTCGCTGGATCGAGGGTGCCTGAAGCCAATGAGGATCCTCCTTCACGAGATGCTCGGAGCTCAGACTACCACAGCTGTCGCACCGCCGAACCTACGGAACGACGGCGAGTACTCGGACTCACCGAGTGCCAGGCTAATGGGCCAGAACGCTGCCGAGTTGATTGAAATCGAGCTCGATTGCCGTCACGTTCTTGTCTCCCATGCCAAATCCCGACAGCGGAACCCCCGTCGAGCCCACCCCAGAGACGAATGCGTTGGCGTTGCTTCAAGCCGTCCTTCGCCGAGCGAGAACCCGCATTGAAGGCAGCGCAACCTTGAAGCTTCCGGCAATACCGGCGCTCGTCGAATATTACCTGCGGATGATCAAGTCCCAATGGGCGGGGTTGGGGCGCCCCTTCACCCAGGAGCAACTCGACGCGTTACAGCGAGAGCTACAAACGCAGGCTCGGGACGCCTTTGCGGCATCGCCGTCTTCGACTCTCACGGTCACGTCGGTTGCAGAACCGCTGCCGAAGATGGGGATCTCATGGTCAATTGAATGCCAGACGTCGACCTTCGAACAGAAATACGACGAGTGGACACGCGTCTGCAAACCTCCGCTATTCGGCGCACTTGCGGATGCCAAAGTGATGGAGATCGCCCAAACCCTGAGCGTCATTGGCAAGGGCGCAGTCCTCGACGTTGGGGCTGGCACGGGACGCAACACACTGCCGTTGGCGCGGCTCGGACTGCAGACGGACGCGGTTGAGATCACTCCTGCCTTTGCCGAGATACTGCGTGAGGAAGCTAGCAAGGAGCAGCTCAATATCCGCGTGTTCGAGGGCGACATTCTCGACCAGGCCATGCCGCTTCCAGCCAATCACTATAGCCTCGTGGTCCTTGCGGAAGTCGTGACGCACTTCCGCTCGGTGGACGAATTGCGCCGACTGCTCGTGCTTGTCGAGAAGGTTCTGGTTTCAGGGGGCAC
>JBLNFG010000620.1:0-10747 GCA_050263495.1 Myxococcales bacterium
TGCGCGCTTAATGGTGTGGTTTTCACGGCGCAGCGACTGCATGAATCGGTCCCGATCCACGTCGAGCGGTTCAACGCCCTTTCGCCGGAAGGCATCGAGTCCCGACCTGCCACGCACCAGATGAAGGCTTGCTCGTCTGGTGGTCCCGGCTTCGGTCAGCAGCAGGGTACCGTGCGGGAGATCGAAAGCCGCCAACCCGAGTCGTCGTGGAACATTCTCACCGCGTGCGAGCCAGCGCAATCGTCCGGCAATCATGAGGTGGATCACCCAAAAGAGCTCACCACTGAGCTCAAGCACGATGCGCTTGCCCAGCCTAGATACGTCGAGCACGCGACAGCCACAGCTCGACTCTGCGCTTGGCTCGAACGATCGCAACACGAATGGATGCAGTATACGAACTGACTCGATCGGGTGGCCACGTAGGCGGCCCTGCAGACATTCGACGTAGACCGTAATATCAGGGAGCTCGGGCAAGGGTCCTGCTCCATTCTCAGTTCGAGAGGCACGTGCCGTTTATGCCGTGCTCGGGATCGGTTACCTTAGTCTGGACACGCGGGGCGCTTGCGCAGCCGCGCGAGCTTCATGAAGAGAGGTGAGAGGGCCAACGTGGCTGCGATGCGAATCGGCTGCGTCAGCTTCGTGGCAATGTACGCGGCGCCCCAGACGCCGACAGTGCCAGCTGCTGTGCCGGTCTGGTGAAACCCCAACTTAATTGCGCCGGCAAAGACCAAAAGGACAATCGCAAAGATCGCGAAGTAGGTCCAAACAGCGACTTGCCCGTATTCGAGCATGAGCTGATTGAGGCGTTGACGGAGAGGGAGTTTGGTTGGCTTCGGTTCTGTCACGTTATCGAGGGTTCCGTCCTAGCAGCCCCGGCACGCGAATCAAACCGCCGGCTCGTCGGGACGCTTTGTTACCCAACATAAGGGTTCCCACCCCCTTTTTGTTGGCTGGAGGGGAGCACCTCTTCCCACGCTGCCCGACTGGAGTGCGCCTGCCAGCACGCAGGTGCGAGGGCCGCAGGGGCGAACACTAACCCTGCTCGCACAAGAGTCATGACGATTGGCCCGGTCCGGGCTGGCATGGTCTCTGCAGAGAGGGCTGGCATGACGCAAGCTTCTACGGTCGTGATCAATCCCAAGCAAACCATTGCGAGCATCGTTCTCGCCCACTCCGAGTGTGCCGCGCTGTTTCAGCAGTGGCGCATCGACTTCTGCTGCAAGGGTGAGCAGAGCCTCGAGAGTGCATGTGCCGCGCGTTCCCTTGCGGTTCCGGAGATTGTTCGAGACCTAACCGACACTATCGAAAAGCGGGCAGGAGCGACCGGGCCATCGGTGTCCGAGCTATCCACGAAGGAGCTGATTGACCACATCGTCAGCACGCACCACGAATACCTGCGTAAGACGCTGCCTTTTGTCATCAATTTGGCTAAAAAGGTGGCTCGTGTTCACGGCGATCGAAACCCACGCCTGCGGGCAGTTGACGCCATCGTCGTCGCACTGGACGCCGAGCTGACGCCGCATTTGGATCAGGAGGAACGGGTGCTGTTCCCTTCACTTCTGAATGGAACGAACCAAGGCGAGCAGCGCAGATTAGAATTGGAGTGCATGAAGACTGAGCATTTGGCTGTTGGCGCGTTGTTGGGCCGCCTGCGGGACGAAGCCGAAGAGTTTCGCCCTCCGGAGTGGGCTTGCACGAGCTATAAAACCCTCATGGCGGAGCTCGCCCAATTGGAGCTCGACGTGTTGCGGCACGTTCATCTCGAAAATCACGTGCTAGCGCCCAGGTATGTATGAAGCACTTCCCTGAGAAGCCAAGCCATCCGGAGCGAATCTGTTGGGGATGCGAAAGGCTCTGCAGCGACAAAGACCTTGCCTGTGGCAATGGAACCGAGCGAACACAGCATCCCATCGAGCTGTTTGGGGACGATTGGCGCAGTTGGTTCAATGAACAACTACTTGAGTCCAAGTCGCACGGCTAAGTGGTGCAGGTTGGCTCGATCCAACTGCAAACGCTGTGCGGCTTGACTCCAATTGCCGCCGCACTGTTGGACGGTGCGCCGTATGAGTTCTCGCTGAAAGCTGTCGACGGCCTCTCGCAGCGGGCCCGCGATCTCCTCTGCCGGCGGGACATCGCTGTCCTTTGCGGCAGCAGCCACACTGGGCAGTGATGGCGTCAGATCGCTGCCTAGATCGGCGGGCTCCACGATCACTGGCGACTGCTTGCCCGAGCGTGCCGCGGCACGCAGTACCGCCCGACTCACGACATTCTCGAGCTCGCGGATATTGCCGGGGAAAGGGTGTTGTTGAAGCTTGGCCAGGAAGGATTCGGTTACGCGCACCTTGCTGGCACCGAGTTGCGAGCGCGTTTGATCGACGAAATGCCCAACCAACGCTGCGATATCCTCGACCCGTTCCCGCAAAGGGGGCACATGGAGTGGGTACACCGCGAGCCGGTGATAGAGATCCGAGCGGAAGCGCCCGCGTCGCACTTCCTCGGCGAGATCACGATTGGTGGCGGCGAGGACACGAATATCGACGCGGTTTACGGCATCGCTGCCCACTCGTTGAACCTCGCCCTGCTGGATCGCTCGCAACAGTTTTGGCTGCATCGAGAGCGGGAGCTCGCCGATTTCATCCAAAAAAAGGCTGCCCCCGTTCGCCTTTTGAAGTTTGCCTTGTCGATCGGCTTGGGCACCAGTAAATGCTCCCCGCACGTGTCCGAAGAGTTCGCTCTCCACCAGCGATTCGGGTAAGGCGGCACAGTTCACTTGCACGAGCGGTGCATCTCTGCGGCGCGACGCGCCGTGGATTGCATTCACTACCAATTCCTTCCCCACACCGGTTTCACCCGTCACCAACACGGCCAAATCGCTGGGCGCAACCAGCTCGATCTCGCGTTTGAGCCGCAAGAAGGCTTCGCTTCTGCCCACCATGGGTTGGGGACTCGTACGAAGCCGATGAACCATCGATTTGGTCGGGATATGCTCGTTAGCTGCGCGCAGCTCAAGTGCGGATATCAATTCCGTGGTGCGCAGTGCGGCCCCTGCGATCGCTGCGAGTGCACGAACCGCATCCAGATCAACGGCGTCGAAGGCTGAGGGATCGAGGGCATCTGCAGTCAGAACGCCGACCAAATCACCCTCGACGCGCAGCGCGCAACCCAAGCAGGCGTGCACGTCGCGGATCGCATGCTCGTCGTTTTCGAGCAGACCATCGAACGGATCCGGCAATTGGCTTTCAGCGGGAAAACGCACCACGTCATCGGATCTGCAGAGCGCCTCGAGGCGAGGGTGCTCGGACAGAAGAAAGCTGCGTCCCATCACATCGTCGCGCAGGCCGTACGTCGCTAACGCAACCAGGGCAGCGTTCGAGTCGAGCCTCAGAAGCGCTGCCGCATCACAGGGCAACACCCGTCGCACCGTATCGAGCAGGCGTCGATAGCGGTCGGCGGAACCAAGGGACGCTGTGAGATCGAGCGTGAGCTGGATAAACGCGTCCGGATTGAGCATTTGTGGAATCTACAACCGGCGTGTAGTTCCGACAACGGACACCTCGTGTTCAAATGACAACGCTCAGCGATTGGATGCAATCGCGTGCAGCGCAGCCGTGGCATCGCTCTTGCGTAGGGGCCGGCAGCCAAGAGTTGAGGTACTCAATGATCAATTTGAAGAACCGATGGCTGTTACTCGGCCTCGCACTCTTCGCGGCGACCCTGGTTCTGGGTTTCTACGGCCGCGACGTATATAGGCATGCACCCCCGATCCCCGAGCGCATCATTACCGCTTCCGGCGAAACCATCTCCACGAAAGACGGCATTCTCCGTGGGCAACAGGTTTGGCAGCGGATGGGGGGGCAACAGGTCGGATCGATCTGGGGCCATGGCGCGTATCAAGCACCGGACTGGTCTGCCGATTTTTTGCACCGTCAGACCATCGCGCTGTTGGATGAGTACGCGCAACAACGCTTCGGAAAGGCGTACACCGCGTTGCCACGTTCCGAGCAAGCTTTCCTGGAAGAGCAGGTTCGCGGCGAGTTGCGTCAAAATAGCTACGACGCTGGCACCGTGCGCTATTCGGACGCGCGTGCACGGGCGATTCGCGCGGTTTCCGCTCACTATGCCGCGCTGTTCGGGAGCGCGCCGAGCCTTGATTCGCTACGCGCCAACTATGCGATGCAGCCCAACATGGTGGCCTCCGCAGAAGATCAGGCCAGCCTAAACGAGTTTTTTGCCTGGACGGCGTGGGCTTGCGTTACTGAGCGTCCCGGCGAGCGCGTCACCTACACGAACAATTGGCCACACGAGCCGTTGGTGGGCAATCATCCGTCGGGCGAGAACGTGGTGTGGAGTCTCGTAAGCATTGTGCTTCTTTTGGCGGCAATTGGCGGAATTGTCGCGTATCGAGCCTTCACCTCGCATCGCATTCCCGAAGATCCCAAGGCGCCGACGCGCGATCCTCTCGACCAGTTGCGGGCGACCCCCTCGATGCGCGCGGTAACGAAGTATTTGCTGGTCGTAACCGCATTGTTCCTGCTCCAAGTCTTCCTGGGAGCGCTGACTGCACACTATACCGTGGAAGGGGACTCGTTCTTCGGTATCCCGATTGCGAAGTACCTGCCGTACGTGACGAGCCGCACCTGGCACGTCCAGCTCGGTGTATTCTGGATTGCGACGGCATTCCTTGCTGCGGGTCTGTTCTTGGCGCCCGTGATAGGTGGGCGAGAGCCGCGCTTTCAGCGCTTGGGCGTTAACCTGCTGTTTGGGGCCTTAGTGATCGTCGTATTCGGCTCCCTTGCGGGAGAGTGGGCTGCCACGCATCGAAACCTCGGTCTGGACGAGAGCTTCTGGATCGGCCGTCAAGGTTACGAGTACGTCGATCTGGGGCGCGCATGGCAGATAGCCCTGTTCGCAGGATTGTTGCTTTGGCTTGGGCTCATGGTGCGTGGAGTCTGGCCCGCGCTGAAGCGTCCGAGCGAGATGCGTCCGCTCGTGGGACTCTTTGCCGGATCGGCGGCGGCGATCGGCCTATTCTACGGTGCGGGCTTCTTCTACGGCGCGAAGACGCATCTCTCCGTCATGGAATACTGGCGTTGGTGGGTGGTTCACCTCTGGGTCGAGGGATTCATGGAAGTCTTCGCCACCGCAGCACTCGCCTTCTTGATGGCAAAGCTGGGGCTGGTCGCGCCCAAGCACGCAACGAATGCAACCATCGCCTCTACGGGAATCTTCCTGTTCGGGGGCATTCCAGGAACCTTCCACCATCTGTACTTCAGCGGGACCCCAACCAGCATTATGGCCGTGGGTGCGACCTTCAGCGCACTAGAAGTGGTCCCCTTGGCCGTCGTCGGCTGGGAAGCGTTCGAGACCTACCGTCGAGGCCACGCTGCGCAATGGATGCAGGAGTATCGCTGGCCCATTCGCTTCTTCTTGGGGGTTGCTTTTTGGAACCTGGTGGGAGCAGGGGTTTTTGGATTCTTGATCAATCCGCCGATCTCTCTTTACTATGTTCAGGGGCTGAACACGACTCCGGTGCATGCGCACGCCGCCTTGTTTGGCGTGTACGGGCTGCTGGCCCTCGGCCTCGTCCTCTTCGTTGCAAAGCGGTTGTATCCAAAGCCTTGGGCAGATGGGCTCTTGGCACTGGCGTTCTGGGGAACGAACATCGGGCTTGGTTTGATGATCGCCTTGAGCTTGCTGCCAATTGGGCTGATTCAGGCCAAAGCCAGCGTTGACGTCGGACTCTGGTATGCGCGGAGCGCCGAGCTCCTTCAGTCCCCGCTGATCGTCACGCTACGTTGGCTACGGCTCGTCGGAGATACGCTCTTCATCGCAGGCACGGTCAGCTTCGTCCTCTTTATGATCGGCCTGTTTGCCGGTTGGTCCTATCGCAAGACGAGCATCGATCGCGAGGAGGGTTCACTGGAGGTCGAAGCTCCAGCCGCTGCCGAGTAGAGCGCCGCCTATCCGGCGGCACACCTCGTGCAGAGACAAGACAGTGCAGTCAGTTCGCCCCACGTATCCGCGCGGGCGCGAACTGACGAGACCGAGCAAATACACGCCCGCCTCGAAGACCACGCGCATCGAACGCTCACCGAGTGAGGACCCATGCAATCAAGGCTTATTCTCGACCTGTCACACGAACACCGCGTCATCGAACGACTCCTCGCATCCCTCTTGCGCACCGTCGCGCAGGCCACCCTTGGAGACACTCAATCCAAGCCGTTGATCGCAAGACATGTGGAGTTCTTTCGAACGCTGCTAGATACCCTGCACCATGGCAGGGAAGAACAGATTCTGTTCGAGGCACTGCTAGCGACGGGCATGTCGAAGGAACGAGGGCCAGTTGCCGTGATGCTTTCAGAGCACAACATTGGTCGAACGTGCGTGGCAGCACTCAACGCCATTGCCACATCCGGTGGAGCGCTCACTTCGGATGAACTGGATGCGGTTCAACGCAATGCTTGTGGCTTCGTCGAGCTCCTTTCTTCGCACATTGCGAAGGAGGACGGCGTGCTGTATCCGATAGCGCAGACTCGGCTTGGGCCCGAGGGCTTGATGCGCATCGACCAAGATGCAAAGGCGTGGTTGGCAGCACACCCGCACGATCGCGCGGGGCTTGTGGCGTCAGCCGAGGAGTTCGCGCGATCGACTTTGGTGACGCACTCGAAGGGAGTGGACGACGAGTACCTCGATTCCTCAGAGCATCCGATCGGGGCATCCGCTTAGGACTCGTACTACGTGCGATGGCTCGAGGCCGCATTGCGGGCCCGAGCCATGAGCTCATCGTGAGTCGAATGTCGAGCATCGCGATTGACGCGGGGGCGGACGAAGGTTCAATCGTCCCGGCGGAATCGCGCTACTAGAGTGCCCGACTACGAATCGACGGCGACTCGTAGTCGACGCCGCAAGCCGAGGTACTCCGGGCTCACGGCGAAGAGCGCAAGCGTGCGCAACCGTTCGGCACCCGGCACCGCGCTGGCACTCTCGTCTGACGCTTTGATTAGCTGCGCGGCTGTCTCGAGATCGTGCGCAAGCACGAAACCAGCGCGGTCCGCAGATAGATCGACGGCAGCAACCCACTTCTTCAAATCGAGCGCAGCACCGTCACTGAGCAAGGTAGACACCAAGCGGGCCAGCTCATCTCGGGCAGCACCGCGCAGAGCCATTTCGAGCGCTCTCATCGCATCACGTACCGGCGCCTCGAGCTCGGGAGATAGCGGGAACTGCGGCGAGATGAGTTTGATGGCGGCAAATAGCCATGCCTTGAGCCCCGTGGCATTGGTTAGCAACTGGCGTAGATAGAACCCAGGACGGAAGTAGGAGAGGTGGCGAGCCGCAATAAATGCCGCGGCCTGTGGCGGGACCTTATCGCTCATCGCCACACGACCTAAGCCGATGCCGGGGGTACGCGCATGCAAGAACGACAATCCGCCCGGATCGTCGTGCACTAGGAACGAGGGCGGTGCCGCGATGCCCATCACGCCCGCCGCATAGAAGAGCGTCTGCGTCATGGGCTTTGGCATTTGCGAGAGTTCAATCGCCTGCGACGGTAGGTATCCGAGGGCCGAGAGATCGGGCGTTCTGGCGGCGATTACCGCCGGCTCGATCAGAGCGAAAAGACTGGTCAGCAATGGATCGGTATCCGCATGCGTTACTGCCAGCCAGTCCGGCTCGCTGAACACGGCCTGAGCTGGTGCTGCGGTCTCCGAGCGCATCCGCTTGTAGAAGCGTTCCTCGTCGGGATCCGCATAGCCAAGAACATGCAGCGACTGGCAGAGACACCACGCGCCGTCCGCGTTCTTGGTTTCGGTGTGCAGTCGACGCATGGTGCGATAGGTCTCCACCAGCCGTTGAGGCTCGGCCTCGATGATCTTCATATGCGCCTGCAGCGCGCGATCCATGTGGTGGGTGAGATCCTGTGCGCACAGATTCGCGATTTGCTTGATGCGTTCGGTGTTATCGGGCTCAAGCGCGGAGGCGTTCTCGAGTGCGGTGATAGCGTAGTCGAGCCATCCGAGGTCACGCTGGTAGAGCTCGGCGAGAGCATCGTAGATTTCGAGCTGCGTTGGTACGTCCTCCGCTCCCACAGCGCGATCGAGTTTGCGCCGGAGCAACCTCTCGACGGAGGAGAAATCGCGGCGAGCCCGGTACGACTCGATTGCTTCGGTAAGCGCCTTGGTGAGCGATGGGTCTAGTTCAATTACCTGCTCGAACAACTCGAGGGCTGCTTCCACCTGGCCCATTTGGCGCGCTTGAACGATGGCGGCCGTGTGCAGGTACTTTGCCTTCTGCTTAGGGTCGTCCACGAACTGTGCGAGACGCATCACCACGTCGACGAGGCGTGGCCAGTCCTTCTCATCGCCATAAAGCTGCATCAGCTTCGTCAGCAGTTTGCGATCATCCGGGCGGTCCTCGAGCGCCGCGACCAGACTCTGAATGGCGCGGGGACGGTCCTTGAATTTCTCGGCGATGATGTCGCCGAGATCGATCAGGAGCTGGGTACGTTCGTCGCCCACGGCAATGTCCAGATTGCGGGCTTTGACCTTCACCACGTCATTCCAGCGTTCGAGCTGAGCATAGGCGGCGGCCAACGCGACGAGAGGCTCGGCGGCCACGGGATCCAAGTCGCATGCCTCCTCCAGCGGCTGAATAGCGGCTGACGGGTTGCCAGCTTTGCGCAGCGCCTCGCCATAATTATAGAGCGCGATCGCGCGCTGCTCGGAGTCCATCCGCTCCCCCAAGTGAGCGAGCACGCTTTGTAGGTAAGCGGCCGTCTTGCCCGGCTCGCCCTTCTGGGCCAATGCTCTTCCAACCCGGAGCTGCGCCGTGAGGTCATCGGGTGCTAGGCGGAGCAGGGCGTCCGCCGCTTCGTGCGCGCGCTCGAGCGATTCAGCTTTGGTCAGCGACTCAACGGACCGCACCAACGAGCGTACCGCCTGATTCGGGGAGAGGCTTTCAACTCGATCGATAAGCGGCGCAAAGTGTTTGGCGGCTTCGATGAAACGCCCCGCATCAAACGCGATATCTCCGAGCACTGTCAGAGCGTCCACGTTGGTTGGATCGCGCGAGATTGCGGCTTTCGCCGCTTCTTCCGCTCGTCCCGCTTCATGCAGCTGCTCACGCAAGATCAGGGCCTTCTCACCGAAGAGCTTGGCTTTCGCACGCTCCCCCTCGGTGCGCGAGATCTCTTGATCGAGAAGCTGGACCGCGGCATGGGCGTCGCCTCGCTTCAGGTATGCCTCCCGTAACGCGAGCGCCGTTGCCGTATGGTCGGGCACGATGTCGAGGATCTGCTTGTAGTAAGTGACGGCCAGATCGAGGTCGCCGCGCTCCTCGAGTAATCGGGCAGCGCGCCAAAGGTGTTCGGCCTTGGCTTGGGGTGAGGTGGCCTTCGCTGCCAGTACGTCGATCGCCGCCAACGCGGCGTCCGCATCGCCCAGTGAGGCACGCAATCGAGCAACCATCTCGAGGGCTTCGGAGTGTTGAGGCTCGAACGAGAGCACCTGCTCGAACGCCTTCATGGCGCGGTCTGCGGCGTGGATCTCTTCCGCAAGGACACGTCCCAATTGCAGCGCGAGCGTCACTCTGCGCCCTGGCTCAGTTACCAACGCCAAGTGGCGCTCCAGAAGCTGGACGACCTCGTCCCAACGATTGAGGGTACGGCAAATGCGCGTGAGGCTGGTCAACGCCCCTTCGTGGTTCGGATCGAGCGTCAGCACCGCACGCAGCGCCGAAGAGGCTCGCTCGTTGTCAAAGAATTCCTCTTCGTAGACGGCAGCAATGCGTTCGTAAAGCTGCGTCTTCTGGCGCGGGGTCGTAGCCAGCTGCACTTGACGTTCGAGGTTTGCCAGCAGCTGATCGAAGCGTTGCGCCTTTGCATAGACGCGTTCGAGGGCGCGCATCACCTCGACCGAGTTCGGTGATTCGTCGAGCAAACGTTCCAGAATCTTCAGCGCCTCATTGTCGTTTTGCAGACGCGTCTCGTAGACCTCGGCAATCTTCACCAAGGCCGTGACCTGTTCGTCTCCGCGCAGGGCATCAGCCCGCAATTGCAGAATGCGCGCCAAGCCTTGGTAATCGCCTGCCCGCTCGGTGACGCGACATAGCCCGTCACTCGCGCGCTCATGAGCCGGGTCTTCGGCGAGCACTGCTTCATAGAGTGCGCGTGCGCCTGGCACATCGTTGAGCTGCCGTTCAGCTAATTCAGCAGCCTCTGTCCGGATGTCTCTGGCACGCGCTGGCGACTTCTGCGCCAGGGCGTCGGCTGTTCGTGCCAACACCGCTCCGAGCTCTGGCCACTGCTGGCTCTTGCGATAGAGCTGGGTCATCGCCTCGAGAGCAAGCTCGTTGGTAGCGTCGAAGCTGATGACGGTTTGGAAGCACGGCAGCGCCAAGTCCGGGCGCTGAAGTTTGTCGAGGTACCAGCGACCCACGCGCACCATGAGGCGCTTCTTTGCCTCGGGAGCTACGGAAGTATCCTGAATCGAGGCATTGCACGAGTCGAGGACTTCGCCCCACGCCTCTTCGCGGGTGCCTGCGAGCTTCTCAATCTCTTCGGCGTAAGCGTCTTTCTCTGGTTCTTCGCACAGTGCCTGGGTAAAGGCGACCAGGGCTTGATCCATGTCACCGAGTTCTGACAGGTAGATCTTGCCAATCGTGTGGAAGGTGGAGCCACGTTCTGCCGCAGTCCCGGCCTGCTCGGTGCGTGCCAACAACGTCTCGATGATCTCTTCGAATTTTCCGAGCC
>JBLNFG010000621.1:0-3083 GCA_050263495.1 Myxococcales bacterium
GTGCGGTTGCTGCCGCCGGTGCGGTTGCTGCCGCCGGTAGCCGCCGACTATCCCAAAAAAGTGCTCAACTCGAGACTAGTTGGCGTGTGATTCGGCTCTGCCCCCCCCGCGTGGTGTGCCGTCAGGAATGGAAACGAATGCGCCAGTCCGGCGCGACTCAACGAAGTCGCACTCTCACGTTGCACACGGCCGCAACCTAGCGCCCCGATTCGCGAATGATCTCTTGTTATTGCGTGGCTCCACTCCGCCGCGATCGCCATGTCGCTGTGGCGCTTTGCCTCAAGAAAGCGCGGCGTTCCTCCCCCGAACCAAGGTCGATCGGTAGCCAAGAACTCCCAGCTCGTAAGAGCGTTTGAGTTCAATTTGCCGCTTGGGCATGCAGTGGCGGCCCCGAACACCCCAAGCGTTTCCATTGTGGCTTGCAACGTCGGCGAATGCCGTTCGCGACATGCGAACGAGGGCACAGCGCTTGCAGTTGAGCTCCGCGGTCGCTTGCGCTGAGCAAATGCGAACTTAATCCGAGAACACGAAGAGATGGTTCCGCGAAGGAGATCTAGGTTATGAATACACGAAAACAGCTCACTTCATTGGCATGCTTGGCGATAGCCATTTCGGCAGTTGCTGCAGGGTGCGAGTCTGATTCGAACGACGGCGGCGAAGGCGGAACCGCTGGCGACAACGGTTATGGTGGGACGAAAGCAGTTGGCGGCAGTAGTTGGGGATTCGCGGGGAGTCGCCCCACAGGAGGAACTACGGCTGTAGCTGGCAACACCAGCACTGGTGGTACTACGGCCACTAACGTGACGGGTACGGGGACTGCGGCGGGAGCTGCAGGAACGGTGGTCATCATCACCGGCGGTTCGGGCCCGCTCGGAGCAGGCGGAACGAGCATGGGCGGTACGAGTACCAGAACCAGCACTACGGGTGGCGCCGCTACCGGCACTACGGGGGGAACGAGCACTGTCGTCGGAGGGAGTCCCTCAGTGGCTGGCACCACGGCAGTCGGCGGGAGTGGAGGGGTCAACACAGGAACAACGACAGCAACTGCCGGCAACGCTGGCACTGCCGGGAGTACTGGTGCGCAGCGCATGAGCTTCTTCGTTACGAGTGACACGAACATGACCGGCGATCTCGGTGGTTTGGTGGGAGCGGACGCTCGCTGCCAGGCACTCGCTATGACCGTCGGAGAAGCCGCCGGCGTGTGGCACGCGTATTTGAGCGCGGAAGGCAACGCCACGAGCGGAAATGTCGCCGTGAACGCGCGCGACCGCATTGGTACGGGGCCTTGGTACAACGCCAACGGCCGTTTGCTCGCGGACAACTTGATTGATCTCCATCTGATGAGCGGGAATCCTGAACTGTTCGTTGACGAACACGGAATGCGCATCAACGGGCAGTGGGCGGGCTCTCCGACCCCGCTAGAGCACGATATCCTGACTGGCTCGACACCTAACGGAACCGTGATGGTTGGTTATACCTGCGCGGGCTGGACGTCGAGTTCACCTAATCTCTCGGCGCAGGTGGGTCATTCCGATGGAATTGGTCCTTCGATGAGCACCGATCCGCCCTACGACTCTTGGAACTCATCGCACGCCAACGAGAGTTGCGCGGACACCGCTCCGCTAGGGGGTGCAGGGCGCCTTTACTGCTTCCGCGTGAACTAAGGGGATGTCATGCACTCGGGCGTCGCGCTCGGCTCAATGCCAGCGACGCCCCGCGATGACGCTCCTAGTCGCCGATCCACCATTGATGTTGAGCAGTGCTACGGCCGTACGTCGTTGACGATTACGGCCGTAGATTTATCGTGTCATCCCTGCCGGCGTACGTCGCTGACGATGCGGCCGTCAACCAGCATTAGTACGCGATCAGCTCGTTCCGCAAGCCGCGGATCGTGGGTGACGACCAGCGCTGCACTCCCTCTCTCGAGCAGCAAGCGTCTGAGGAGGTCGAACACTTGATCGGCCGTCCCTGTGTCGAGATTGCCCGTGGGTTCATCCGCCAGCAAGAGCGGTGGGTTCATCATCAATGCTCGAGCTACGGCCACGCGCTGCTGTTGCCCGCCGGAAAGCTCGGTTGCTTTGCGATCACACAATTCCGCGAGCCCGACCTGCTCGAGAAGTGTCCGAGCACGCTGCACCATGGCGTGCGTGCGCCAACGCCGCTGGGCTTGTGCCGGCAACAAGACGTTCTCCAGTGCCGTGAATGCTGGCAGCAGTTGGTGAAACTGGAACACGAACCCGATCTTCTCGCCACGCAATCGGGTTCGTGCATCGGGATCGAGCTCCGTCGTGTTGACGCCGTCGAGAAGGATCGTCCCTGTCGAGGCTCGGTCGAGCAGACCCAACAAGTTCAACAACGTACTCTTTCCAGACCCACTCGGGCCAATCAGCGCAGTCAACTCGCCACCACGCACATCCATGTCGATACCGTGCAGCACTTCGCATGCGATGGGCGTCCCCTCACCGTAGGTCTTGCGGACGTTTTGCAGCTGCAGGACGATGTTAGACATGTCGAATCGCCACCGCCGGGTCCAAGCGCGCTGCCCGCCTTGCCGGAGCAACGGCTGCGGCTAAGCCAACGAGTACCGCAACTAGCACCGCACGCGTAAATAGTGCAGCATCGAGCGTCACTGGGAACGTTGGGCTGCCATCGGGGTTCACTGCCATCTGCGCAAAGCTTAACGCCAAGACGGTACCTAAGGCCGAGCCGATAATTGAACCAAACGAGCCAACGATAAGGCCCTGGATCATGAAAATCCAGGTAATTGATCGCACGCTGGTGCCAGTCGCACGCAGAATCCCTATCTCGCGTGACTTCTGTACGACACTCACAACCAACACACTCGCAATGCCGAGTGCGACCGCGAGCACAACGAAGAATTGAATCATGATGCTGGATGAACTCTGCGACTTGAGAGCGACCAGCAGTTGCCGATTTAGTTGCGTCCAGGGCTCGGCAATATAGCCCGTACGCTTGACCAGGACTTCGGCGATGCGGTCGGCGTCAAATGGCTCCGACACGCGCACCTCGAAGCTCGAGACTGATCCAGCAAGATCGAGTAGACTCTGCGCTTCGCGAATCGA
>JBLNFG010000622.1:0-3358 GCA_050263495.1 Myxococcales bacterium
GTTCCGGGGTGCGTTTGCTCGGTTTGACCCGCCTCAAGCTGGACGGCTCATTCCAAATCACTGAAGACCTGAGTTCCTTCGCGGGAAGCCCGGAGATCCCACTTCCCACGGCTCGCGATCACTATCGTTGGGCGTATGCTCGGCGGATTGCCTTGTTCTTGGCGGTGAAGCGCTTAGGTGCGGACGCGGTGCACCTCGGCGACCCTCACGCGACACCGTGGTTGATGCCGCTCACGTCGTGTCGCCGCATCGTAACCTGCCACGACGCCATTCCGATGCATTTTCCGCAGCGGTACATGGGTTGGCGCGACGGTGGCCCCTGGCTCGGAGCCGCGATCGAGCGTCACCGCTACCGCTCGGCGGACCTAGTGGTCGCCATCAGCGATGCAACGCTCCGAGACGTTCTCACCATCCACGGTGTCCCGGGCGAGCGTGCGGTGCGCGTCTATAATGGGGTCGATGTCGAATACTGGGCGCGCGAGCCGTCCACCGCGCCCGCGGAGGTACTCGCCAAGTTTGGCCTCCGCCCGCGCGCGTATGCCTTCTACGTGGGTGGCTACCATTGGCACAAGAATGTCGAGGGAATGCTCGGAGGGGTTGCGCGCGCACGTGCTCAGGGCTGCGCGCTCGAGCTCGTGTGGGCTGGCCAGATTTCTACGGAGCGTCAAGACAAAATTCGAGCGCTTGCTGCCAATCTTGGCGTGAACGACGCGTTGCGTTTCATCGGGTACGTCTCTGACGAAGAGGTGAACGTCTTGTATCGAGCAGCGGTCGCGCATACGTTGCTTTCGAGATACGAAGGATTTGGCCTCACCGTGATCGAGGCAATGGCGAGCGGCGCTCCGGTCATCACGACCGCGGAAGGGTCACTTGCGGAACTCGCCGGCGAAGCGGCAATCACAGTCGCTCCTGATGATCACGAAGCAATCGGAGCGGCACTGGCGCGCCTACAATGGGATGAGACTTTCCGGCAAGAGCTCATTACGCGTGGCAAACAACGCGCGCCGAGGTTTTCTCTCGACGTACAGGCACGAGCGATGATGGACGTATACTGCCGGTTCTTGGGTGATGCTCGATGACGCAATCTCGAATGACCGACAAGAAGCGACTCCTCCTCGATCTGACACCGCTCACGACCCCCGGGGGGGCGCGTGGAATCGGCCGCTATACGCGAGAGCTTGCGCGTGGACTCACCGAGTTGCCCAAAGAGGCGCTCGATGGCATCGAGCTCCTCGGGCTCACGTCACTCACTTGGTCGGGCAAAGGCACGGTGGTCTCCGACATTGCCGCATTTTTGGCCCAGGATCGCACGGCACTGCTGACGACCAGCGACTACTACAGCTGGGCGTATCGGCAGCGGCTGGTGTTGTGGCTCGCGGCCAAGCACGTCCAGGCGACGGCTCTGCACGTCTGTGATCCGCACGCCACACCACGCCTGCTTGGGCTCGCCGGAACCAAAAAGATCGTCACTTGCCATGACCTCGTACCCACCCGTTTCCCAGACCATTACCTGGGCGTTCGGGATGGTGGTGCAGCGATCGGCAAGTGGATCGAGGGACAGCGTTATCGCAGTGCCGATCTCGTAATTGCGGTCAGTGATGCGACCAAGCGAGACGTTTGCTCACTGCTGGGCGTGCCAGAACAGCGCATCAGGCGTGTCTACAATGGGGTCGATCTCGAGCGTTGGACGGCAACGGCTCGGCATTCCGCACCGGTGGTTTTGGAGCAATACGGCCTAGCTACGCACCCGTACGCTCTTTACGTGGGTGGTTCCGATTGGCGCAAAAACGTCGCGAACATGATGCACGCGATTGCCAAGGTCCGAGCCAGTGGTCTCCCACTGCAACTCGCTTGGGCCGGGCATCTTGAACCCGGTCACCGCGCTCGGGTCGAGGCAATGGCTGCCGAGGCCGGGGTGACGGAGGCGGTGCGTTTCCTCGGATTCGTCGAGGACGAGACACTTGCCGTGCTGTATCGCGGTGCGCTAGCGCATCTCTTCGTGTCTCGACTCGAAGGCTTCGGGCTAACCGTGGTCGAGGCGATGGCCAGCGGCTGCCCAGTCATTACGACTCAGGCAGGGTCGCTAGCGGAAGTGGCAGGCGACGCCGCTATCACCGTGGATCCGGATTCGCCCGAGGAAATGGCGCTTGCCCTGCAGCGCATGCAAGCGGACTCAACGCTGCGCGACAGCCTAATAGAACGCGGCAAAGCGCGCGCGACTCTCTTCTCGCGCTACGAACAAGCCAAAGCCACGGCGGCCGTCTACCGTGAGTTCTTGCTGGCTTGACAACTTCTGCGGTGACGACGGTCGCGTCCTGCTCTCGTCACACGTCCGTGCTCGAACCCGCTCACAGCGGATTGCGTTTCGGTTCTCCGGGGCGGCGAGGGTACCTGGCTGGCGTCGCGGCACTCTTGCGCAGCAGAATGACGCTCGCGGTTTGTTGCCGCACGGTTGTCTCGTGAGTAACGTGCAACTCCGAGAGTGCTCGCCCAGCCGCAGCCAACTCGTCCGCGGCTTGTTCGCCCTTGATGGCGATGAGCAGCCCTGAAACCACCGCAAATGGCGCAGTAAGTTCCACCAAGACGCGAAGCTCAGCAACGGCACGCGCCGTCACGATATCGAAGCGTTCGCGTAGCGCGCTGCCCGGTCGCGCTGCGTTCTCTGCCCGCTCTGACACCACATGGACGTTCTTCAAACCGAGGAGCTGCGCGGTCCGCTCCAGAAACCGAGCTTTCTTGCCCGTGGCTTCCAACAGCGTCACCGCGAGAGCGGGCCTAGCAATCGCCAATACCAGCCCCGGGACTCCACCACCGGATCCAACATCGATCAGGCGCTTGCCAGGGCCGAGCAGCGGTAGAAGCGCCAAGGTTTCGAGCACGTGTCGGGACCACGCCTGCTCGGGATCGGCAATCGCCGTCAGGTTAAACCGTTCGTTCTCCTCCAATAGGCTCTGAATGTAGCGTTCGAGTTGTTCGCGCAGATGAGGGTCGAGTGGCTCTGACGAAGCATCAGGCGTTGCGTGCGGGAAGGTCGGCATCTGGGGCGGCCCGCACGGATAGCACCAAGAGTTAGTTCGGTCCAAGGCCCGATGATCGAGGCTTTTATTGCTTCGCGACATCGAACGCGCTTCGGCGCGGAAGGGCCTGAAGCTTCAGTCACGATACAACTTTCGACAACCGGACCATCTTGTTCAGTAGCAAAAGCCAAAACCACTGCAACCAATGCGCTGCGGCGAGGCGCGTTGACTCGACTGAGCTAAGCTCAGAAACACCATGCAACCATTCGCGGTGACACGCGCCCTTCCTTGCCTCGCCCTTTGCATCGCCTGCGCTTCGGAAGCGAACGGTCCAGCATCCC
>JBLNFG010000623.1:0-4795 GCA_050263495.1 Myxococcales bacterium
GGTTAGCAGCCTCTCGGAACGTTCCACGCTGGAGCCTTGTGCACCATACGCCATCAATAAGCATGGTCAGGAGCACGACTGCAGCGAATGCCAGCCATTCTGACCAAGGTCCGACGCGGAACATGCTGGCCCCTCGTATCACGCGGGGGGTATAGATGCACGCTCCAGCGCTCATCCACGTCCCGGCTTCGAGCGGAAAGAATTGCGGGGCTGGTTGCGGATCTTGTTGATGTTGGTCCGGAGATAAAATACATCTTTGCTGTGACGGCAGTCAGTCCAAGCACCAATTCTACGCGGCAAATCGTTCGGGTTCGATTTGCCGACACCGATTTGATGGGCGTCGTGCATCACGCCTCTTACCTGACCTACTTTGAAGCAGGGCGCGTGGAGTACATGCGGCGCCGAGAAGTAAGGTACGCGGACTGGGTGGGGCGAGGGATTCACCTGCCGGTGGTGGATATCGGACTAAGATACCGGCGCCCGGCGCGCTTCGATCAACAGCTCGTTGTCCTGACCTGGATAGACAAGCTCTTGCCGTACTCGGTTCGGTTCGCCTACCGCGTGCATGAGCTCCATGCCTCACCCTCGGAGCGGTTGGTTGAAGGGCACACGAGGCTTACGTGTGTGGACGAACAAGGGCGGCTCATGCCTATCCCGGAAGAGATCGTCGGACGCCTGGCTGGGCCGGAACGATTCTCTAGGCCCGACGACCAGGTCTGAGTGTGGACCAAGCGCGCGACGACGGCTGTCGCAGTGTTCGACGTGCGTGCTAGGTGCATCGACGTTGAACTCCCTAGAATCTCACGTTAGGTTCGTTGCTGGCCGCCGCATTGCGAGTCCCGCTTGGTAGCCAACGTTGAACGCCGAATTCTCGGGAAGGATACGAGGATTGAATGACCAACCAAGACCCCTACGTGCCGTCGGATGTCTCTGTCCCCCCTTCGTCGGGGCCCGCGATCTGGGTGACGGTTGCCGTTGGCCTGGCTTGTCTGAGTGTTGGGCTGGGAGTCAGCTTCCTGCTGAAGGAAAAGAGCGCGGACATCGCGGTGACGAAACCCTGCGCCAGCGTGAGCGCGAGTGCGGAAAAGCCCAAGGTCGAACCCAGCGTGGTTGAGCGCGCCGCCGCTGGGGATCTCAAAGCCATGGACGAGCTATCCGCGATTGCCGCCGAACAACGCAACATCGAACAAGCCGTGGCACTTTCCAAGGGCCGCGCAGTCCAAAAGATGACCGCGCTCGATCTGCTGCGCGAGAACCTTGAGAAGAGCGCTGACGGCGAGGGACTGAAGAAGCTCATGCAATTTGCCCAGGACGGCGATACTGCTCGTTCGGCGATTGGCATTGCCGCCACGCTGAGCGGTTCGAAGGGGTGTGATTTGCTCTACGAGCTTACGAGTGCAAAGGGCACCGCTCCCGAGATGGCACTTTTGGCGGGTCAGTTCTTGAGCAGCAAGGACGTACGCAGTAAAGCCAGTCCGGCACTCGCGCTAGTGCTCGATCTACGCGACGCAACAACGTGCGAGCAACGCAAGCAGATTCTCGAAAAGGCCGTCGACGCTGGCGACAGACGCATCGTGCGCCATATCGTGCCCCTGACCAAAAAGACGGGCTGCGGCGCAAAGAAGACCGAAGATTGCAATCCATGCTTGCGTGAGGACAATCAGAAGATAATTCGCGACTCGATGGGCAAGACTCAAGGTCGCAAGTCGCCCAGCTTCTCGTAGCCTGGCGCCGCGACGCAGCTCGTCCGCCACGCGTCTGCGCGTCGCGGCGCGAGCTTTTTAACGCGCCGTCTCCACGCGACGCTTCAACGCCTGGTTCATCAGTGCTTGACCCCGCGCGATGTGCACTGAAACGGACTGCGCTCCAGTCACGCCGGGGCCTCGGAGATTCTCGGCAACAATAACGCGCGTCCGGTGTTCGTTCACCTGGTCAAGGCGAAAGGTCTGCTCGCTTCGCAACAACACTCCCCAACCGTAGCCGCCGCTCCAACGCAGCACGTGTTCGTCCTCGCAGTCGTCCACTTGACGGCTGACGCGCAGCGTTGATCCACCCGGCGGCGTTAGCCCATAGCTGACGCGAGAGCCTTTTTTTGCTTGTCCTTTGATGTTGCTCCAGAACGGATTCCATTGATCGTGTCGCGCGAAATCAATGAGAGTGAGCCAAACTCGTGCTGGTTCGACATCAATTTCAACCTCTGAGCGCAGCTCCAATTTCTCTCCAAACGTGGTTAGACTCATGGTTCGTCTAACATTAGTGGAGAGAGAGGACGCGCCAAGCAGTCCGTTGCGAAGGCGCTTGAAAGGCTCCGCACCGCTTCGCGAAGCTGGGTTCGCACTGAGCCTGGTCCCGCGGCCTGTCCAAATTTGCAATTCGATTCGAGGAGCTGCAGTCACGGCCGTATTGGCCGTAGGCAAACAGCGTACGAAGCCTAGGCGGAAAGCTATGGCAAGCGCGGACTTGGCAAATTGCCCATAAATCTTGCCGAATTCTTTTCCAAAGCACTTTCGCTTCTGCCCCGTCCCTGGTACACAGGCTCACGATCGGCCGTCAGCAGTCGCAGTCGGCAGGTCAACGTTCAACCCGTATTCACTACGCCCAACCAGGGATACTCCGATGCGTAGACTCCGAGCACCGCTTTTCCTGTTCACTTTGATGGCCTCATTGCCGGCATTGGCACAAGGTGTCCAGCCCGAAGACGTTAAACTTGATGCCCAACCCGCTCCAGCCCAACCTGCACCAGCAGAGGCGCCCGCTGCCGCCCCTGCGGCGCCGGCTGCCCCAGCGCCAGCTGCACCGGCCGCTGCAGCCGGTGCGAACGCTCAGGCAAGCGTATCGGTGGGCGCGAATGCCAATACCAGTGCTGAAGCGGACAGCCAGGCCGCCAGCGCCGAAACAGAAAAGCGCAGGGCGGCCGCGGATCGGAGCTCGGGGTCCGTTGGGGGGCCAGTTACGGACGACAACGACACGTGGAAGATGGGCTACTCGGGGTACTTCCGAGCGCCAATGCGGTTTGGAATGGGGAAGCGGGACCAAGCCTTTCCCGGTCAGAGCTCGACGACCTTTCACTCGCCACAAGTGCCCGACGATCAATACTTGAGCTGGCAGCACACCAACCATTCCCGCCGTGAGTGGGCGGAAATGTTCTTCAGCTATGGCAACAACTGGGCTAAGGGCGTTCTGTCCGTCTCGGGCTACAACTTTACGGACGCCTCTGCGTATCAGAACGGAACGCAATTCGGCATCGGCCAGGGCTGGCTCGAAGTCACACCGTACATGCCGTGGGAGAATGTTCGCATCAAGGCCAAGGCCGGCGCGTTCTGGAATCGGTATGGGCAGGCGGGGCGCTGGGATGCTGGTGAGTACGATACGTATCTGTTCGGACGTACCCACACCATGGGTGAGAACGTCCGGATGGAGATCGATCTCGAAGACCAACCGATGACGATCGGAATCGAGCAAGGCTTCGGCGCGAAGCGGCCCGACGCGAGTGTCTACAACACCAGCCGATATACACTTGTCGCGCACGGTCACGTCGACATGTTGTGGGACCAGAGCATCTTCGTCGGGTTGCACCTCCTGCACAACTGGAGCCAGGAAGAAGCTCGGTTTACCGGCTATCAGCCGCCTTGGGTTTCCACCAACCCGGCGAAGTTGCCTTATCAAGGCGTCGACCAACCTGATGGGAAGCTGACCATCTTCGGTGGTGAAGTGCGGTTCGATATGCCCGACCTGTTCGGGTATTTGTACTTGGGCGCTTCTTACATCAAGGCAAAGAACGCCGTCACGGTCGGTCCCGCCACGGAGGTAATCCATAGCTACGGCGGTGGCGACTACAACATGGGAATCGTCGGCAATTATCTCGAGAGCGAGTACTGCCGCTGGAACATCTCCACTTCGCCCTGTAGCAGGGGCAACGGCAATGTGTTGACGGTTCTCGGGCAGTATGAGGCCAAGGTGGGCGATCTACTTGGCCAGAGCCCGTTCGGCGATGGTCAAGACTTGACCATGAAGTTGTACGGCATGTGGAACAAGGTCGGCAGCGAGGACATGTTTGCCGATGGCGTGACGAAGTTGAAGGTCGGCACCGATTGGTTCTTCGATCTGTTCCCGGTACTTGGCCTGGCAGCTCGTTTCGACTATCTCGCACCAAACTCCAAGATCAAGAATCAGAACTTCATGATCTTTTCGCCGCGCGTCGTGTTCCGCTCACAACTCGTAACCCACGAGCAGATCATGATCCAGTACTCGCGCTACATGTACAAGCAGCGCGAGTGCGTCAACGGTCCGAATACCGCGTCTGGCACGTATGCCACGCCCGCCGATGTTCAGGACAAGTCCAATCGTAGCCAAGGCACCAACCCAACGGGCGGTGCAGTGTATCCTGCGGTGCCCGGCCTGAATCCGGACTGGGTGTTTACGCCTGCGACTGCCGACGAGATTGAGTGCGCACAACCCCCGCCATCCACCGTTACTCCGGACGGCTGGGGCGCGATGACTGAGAGCCAGGACATCAAGCTGCGTGGAATGCCCTACACTGGCAGCCACCTCCGCCCAGATGTCAATGTCATTACGATCGAAGCGAGTATGTGGTGGTAATCCACTAATCGCCGATCGCTTCAGAGGCAATTCGAGGCCGCACTCCGGTGCGGCCTCGAGCCGTTTAAGGCCAATTCATCCAAGCCGCACTCGGCACACGCCTATGCTAGTGCCGCTCGCCGGAAGTAGCGCCGGGGTTTGTTGTGACTCCATGGCGGCACTAGGCGACCGCGGAGCGGGCGCGGGGTTCGGGGTG
>JBLNFG010000624.1:0-7267 GCA_050263495.1 Myxococcales bacterium
TCGGCGTCGGTGTGGGCCGAACCAAGATGCTCGATATCGCGAGACCCACGCGAGGATTTCCACACGACCTGGACAGCGATAGCCCCCGACGCGGTCCGCACAGTCCGCACATAGGCCACACAGCAACCCTTGCCGACCCGACATTAGTGCGCAATTCCTGACCCGCGCGACGACGAACTACCTAGTCAAGACCCGATTCGACCCATTGGGCGTCGAGACGTGGCCCAGTCGGGTCGCGGTGAAGATCGCCAGTCCAACAATAAACAGGCGCTTACGGCCGTACCGATCGCCCAAGGTCCCGCCAACCATGATGAGCGAGGCGAGCGCGAGGACGTAAGCGTTGACGACCCAAATCAAGTTGCCCGGATCGACGTCGAGCTCACGTTGGATCGACGGCAGGGCAACGTTCACGATCGTGTTGTCGAGCAGGATCATGCCCTGGGCGACGCACATCGCGACGAGCGTCATGACCCGACGTCGGGCACTGAGCGGTTGCTCAGCCACGTGTAAAGCCTGACGGGGGCGGGAGGGGCCGTCAACAAGCACAACGGGCGCCTGGGGCCCGCCAGTCTCAGACGCCAATAAATTCGGAAAGATTACGGCTCTTGGCGCTCGAGCGACGTACCACCAATTCGGGTGTAAAACGCACCTGCTGGTGATCGTGAGATTCCTCCCCGTCAAGCGCCTCGATCTCATCAAAGAGCAGCTCAGCCGCTCGATATCCAATAGCCAGTCTGGGTTGACGTACTGAGGAAAGCGGCACGGCAGCGGCGGCTGCGAATGCGATGTCGTCGTACCCAACAATCGCCATATCGTCAGGCACCCGCAATCCAGCCGTCACAAAACCCTGCAACAAGCCAATGGCCAGCAGATCATTTGCGGCAAATACCGCAGTGGGCCGCTCATTAGGTGGCATGAGGACTATCTCCTCTGCAGTACGAACGCCGGACTCCACATCCAAATGTGGAGTCGACACGGTCAGTAGGCGCGCAGAACCGTTATGCCGCGATGTCGCCAACTCCGCACCCAAGCGCCTGTCCCGAACTTGCTGCAGATCTCCGGGTCCGCCGACAACTGCGATGGCGGTGTGGCCCTGATCCAGCAGGTGTTGGGCTGCAAGGCGCCCGCCTTCAACATCATCGGTGGATACCGAGCAAAAGTCTGATTGGTTTCCCGCGCGATCAAGCAGCACGACAGGGATGCCGCGAAGCTTCAGCTGCCTGACTCGTTCGTCGATGCCCCAAATCGGCGCAAGCAGCACACCGCGAACCCTTTGCTGCATAAGAACGAGCAATTGGGCACTTTCCCGATCTGCTTCCTGCGAACTATTGCCAACCTGCACGGAGTAACCACGTTCGTGTACGCAGTTCTCAGCCCCAATTACCAGATCGGTGTAAAAGGGATTGGCAATGTCCATAACAATCATGCCAATGGAACGACTGCGGCCCGCGCGCAGCTGGCGCGCCGGTTCATTGGGAATCCAACCGAGCTTTGCAATGGCCAGCTCAACGCGGCGTCGGGTCGGCTCTGCGACAATTTCGGGCGAATTGAGAACATTCGAAACCGTGCCGAGGGATACTCCTGCAAGCGCGGCAACATCTTTCATGCTGACTGTAGCTTTACGAGCCGCCATACGCCCCGCTTACTCTCATATTAAAGGAAATTCCTGCAGTTAATCATACCTTAGCTGAGGCATACGTTTGGTTGTCGCACCTCTCCGCTGTTGCCTGCAACCCGGCCAGAAAACACACTCGATCGACATCGCTGTCTGCATCCCGATCAGAAGAGTTGCCGTACCTACCGCTGCTTCATGCATAATGAGCCTTCGACCAGATGTGCCGAGACGGGCGGCCGGCAGATCCGGGTGGCGGAAGCATTGGAGCCCAATGGCCAACCGCACTGACAGGGTGTCGCCTGAGGCGCTAGTACTCGCTCACGCGCTTGAGAAGCTTCGTGCTCGGGAAGGCGTGACCGATTCGCGCCTGGTAAACAGTCACAGTGCCGAGGCCACACTTCTCTTGAACCTCGCTGCGGTGCATCGCCATGCCGCGGCGCGCAAGATCGAGCTGGCCCAGGCAGCCGTGGAAGTCATCAAAGAATGTGTACGCGAGGACCTGAATGGTTCAGACAGCATAGTGGCTGACGCCGTCTTGGGGCTCGGGGCGTTCTCCGATACGTATGTCAGTCGCGACATTGAGCCTCGAGTCGTTGAGGCGCTGAATTCTAATCTGCCCGAAAAACCACGCAAGTTACTTGAGAAGCGCCGCGAGACTCTCCTGTCGAAATGGCGTTCCTTGCACGAGGCGTTGGGTGTTACTCCGCCGCCGCTGCCCAGCGACCGCGCGTTGCGCGGCAATATAGAGCGCCGAGTTTTAAGCGAACTTGCTCGACAACTTCGAAGGCGCGAAGAATATTCAGTCGGTGCGAAGAGCGCCGTCATCCCATACCCTGCCGAGAACACTTCTCGGAAGATATCGATGTCGCGGTCAGGCAAGGTCATCGTCGTTGGTGCCGCAGTTATGGATGCGATTTTTCACACGAAGGACATCCCACCACGAGGGACTTCTCGCGAGGCATACGCATTCGAACTGGCGCCTGGCGGAAAAGCCCTGTGGCAAGCCGTCGGTGCGGCACGACTGGGGCTTGAGGTATCACTTGTCGCAGCACTGCCCAACGATCGATTCGGCGACGAGATTATTGATTATCTCGATGATCAAGGAGTAGATACCGACCTTATTAAACGGGTTGACGATGCGCATATACCGTTTACGGGTGTTATCGAGTTCGAACTCGGAGACAGCATCGCCTTCAATTGGGCGAATCGAAGAGAGGTGCGCCTTGACAATCGTGATATCGATTCGATTAGTCAGCACTTTGCTGCCTGCGATGCCGTACTCTTGACATTCGAGATTCCTCGCGAAACCTTAGAGCATACCTTAGCCTTTGTGAATAGTCTGGGTGAGAATAGGCCCTTAGTCATCGTAACGCCAGGGCAACCATATCCTAATCCACTTTCGGGCCAGGCTCTCTCTCAAATTGATTACCTCGTGGCCCACGCTTGGGAGCTTGGCCGTTATCAACCTCCTGACTTGCCTAGATTTGATGTTGATGTCGCCGCTCGGCAGCTACTGGCCTATGGGGTCGAAACGCTCTGCCTCCTTCTAGATGGAGGATGCACTGTCTACTCCGATGCACTCGGTAGGTTTCCCGTGCCGACCTTTCCATCTCCATACAAAGAGTCTTCCATAGCACGTGACGCCTTTTGTGCGGCACTGGCAGCGAAATTGATAGACGGCGAGCGTCGCTTTTCAGACGAAATTGCTCTATGGGCGTCTGCCGCAATGACGGCTGCAATTGCCGATCACACTTTATCGAACCCGCTCCCTAGTCTGGGGCGCGTCGATCAAATATTTGAAAGATCGCGTTTTGCGGTAAACATGCGCAACATTCAGATTAGCGACGCAGGCGACGCCTTTCCGGAACAGGGACGACCTTTGTTTCCCCATTGACGCTCCCGCAAAAGATCATCGTGTCTAGCAATCGAGCCGTACTCTGCTGGAATCGACCCGGGTATTTGACCTGCAGCTCAACCAAGCTTGATGTCCCAAACCGTTCACGTAATTGGCGAGGAGTGACGTACCGCCCGTTTTCATACATATAGGGCCGAGCCCTGACGGACATCCAATGTTGCCAGTTTGCGGCTCGATAACTGGAACCCGTGAAACCTAAGTTAGGATCTACCGCAGTAACCAGTAGATCAGCCGAGTGTGCGCTGCGCCGCAGGTAGGTCCGGACCTTTGAAAGAAGTGACGAAATTGCATTGCGGGGTGCAGCATCGACCGAATATACGCGCGAAACCTCCCACACCCGTCTCGTGGAAATCTCAAACTGTTTAGATATCTGATTCGCAACGCGCCTCCAGTCCAATGGGGACAGACTGCAGAGCGTAATCGGGAGCCGGTCGACCGGATCAACGAGTGCGAAGTAAAGGGAACCTTGACGAGTGCTTCGAAGGTAGTGAAGTGACTTTAAGAAAGGGAGAGCTCGCGAAGCCTCGATCTCTTCGAAGATCAGGTCACGTAACGGGAACTCCTTGGAATTTACTTGGCTGCTCACCGCTCGTATGTCGGCGTGCAGTCCTTCAGCGCTAATCCACAGCTCTCGCTGTGCTGGCCGTCGTGTGACCCATCCCTCCTGAGATGCTACGCGGGGCAAGTGAAGCAGAACACGTATTAAGAGGGCGTGCGGTTGCACATCGACCCTACGAGCCGTCTCCCTCACCAGGGAGCGGAAGAGAGACCCCGGCCAGAAGCGGCGACACTCCTCCAGGTGCAGTCCCAAGCCAGCGAACTCTAGCGGCCGATCAAGGCCAACCATCTGGCTCATGTCCGTTCGTGCCGCTCGATTGCACAAGACATCTCAGACCACCCCTCTAGCAAGCACTCCTAGAGCGGCAGCCCACGACGGAGGCCCCATTCGGCAAATATTTGGCACGACGAAAATATCAGACTGCCGGATGGCTGCCAAAATCGCGGGCAACTGGCCCTGGCTGGCCTCTCTCGTTGCGGACGGGTTGTGGACAACCGAGCAGACCAGCCCACGAACGCCGTGCGACGCGCCAATTGGCGACGTTATTGCTACCAATTTTTAGAGTTGACGGGCACTTGCCCTGGTATTAGATGGAGGCCATCGAAGGCGCGCAAAGCCGCTATCAAAAGCGATTGCCGGTGAGCAGCCAACTTCCGATTATCGTCTCGAGGATTGGGAGGAAGAAATGTCAGAGACTGATCTGACGGCAGTAATTCTCATGGTCGGCATGATTGTGCTCATTATGGCCTTCTGGCGGCTTATCGCAATCTTCCTGCTTGCCTTAGCTATCACGGTGTTCTGCTTCGGCGCTTATTACATAGTAAACATCATTCTTAACATAATTTGACTTTAGCGAGGGAAGGCGCATCCACTGGTAGGACGGCTCCGGCGAGGCATACAACGGGTGAGGGGCGATACGGTACCCAGTAGGCGGATGGATCCATACCAGTCCGATGGCGGCCCAGATGGAGTACGAAAAACTTGCAAATTCGATCGGTACTTCCCTGATGAACCTCTGAAGTGGTGTCAGATCCCCTATGATCATGCCTCGGCGGCACTGCGTCCTGCGCATGCCGAGACGGGGGAGACATGCAGCGGGACGTGGCGACCAGTTCGTCTGACCTCGCCACACCGCTGGGAGGCTCCTCCCTGGGACTGCTAAATAACGAGTTTCGAAAAATTGCCATCGCTATAGCGATACATTCCGGGCTCGCCTTGCAAGACGTTGATCTGAAAACAAGTCTGCGTTTAGCAATGGACTGTCAAGAAGATGTTGCTGTCTCCGACCGCGCAAGCCGGCTCACTGAGTTTTTAAGGACTCTCTCGACAGGATTGTCAGAACTCCGACATCCAGGGGCCTTCGCATTCTCAGGCTGCATACAAGCCCTCGGACCTGTGCTTCATTTACTTCCAGTATTGGCTAGCTTTAGAGCGTTTTTGTCTCCGGCTTGGGATTTTGACACCGTTTATCCGGAAACCGCGACTCGATCTTCGTGGATTCCTCGAACCCCTGACGGGCAATGCGGCGTTTCTTCAGCGTGGCTCGCTGAGACACTCCATAAAGAGTTTTCGATGTCGTCAATATTTTGTGAAGGATCGCTAATCTTCGATGGTCAACAAGCTGAAGATGTCCTGGATCATTGCTGGCTGGAACTCGAGGGGTCAGACGGCGAGGAATTGATTTTGGATCTTACTTGCGATCAGGCACAGGGATTCGACAGACCGATTGTCCTCGATGCAAGGACATATCTCGATCGTCAGGGCGTCCGCTATATTCCGCGTGACCGGCTAAGCATCTCTGATCTACCTGGCAGTCCGGTTTGGCCGAGGTATCAGACATTACTCCGTAACCTCAATTCGCCGTAGCCATGACAGCTAACAATGCCGCGGCGCCAAACTGCCTTCGATCTTGACAGTCCCCGGCTGCTGCACCACAACCTCCGACCATCCGCCTTCGGCAGGTCGCATGCAGCCGCTGGAGGCAGACACGTACCGGGACCAACGCACGCGTACGACATACTCCACGGGATCCGGTAAGGCCAGCGTGAGGGAAATCGCATCACGGGCAACAACCTGGCCCGGCGGTGAGACGACCGGCCGCGGGTTCGTCACGGCGTAGAGCGTCCACGTTTCGTTCGACCACACCGCATGGAGATTGGGCAATCCAGAACGCACCAAGTTCGCTTCGTCGGGCGCCGCCCAGTCGTACGGACCCTTCGACAGAGCCACGTACGAGATGGCGTTATCGTCCAGCCACTTTTGGTAGGTATCTGGGTTAAGTGTTCCATCGTAAAAGATCGGATTGCGGCCGATGTCGGCCTGCCGCGACCACCCTCTTGCAATGGCAACTACGGGCGCGACAAGTGCAGCTTCGCCCCGCCGCTGCGTCGGAACGACCTCGATGGGCCCCAGGGTTCCACGAGTGGCCAGCTGGCCCAGGAGCGGTGCGTAGTATGGCGCGCTCAGTGCCGGATCACCGCGCTCTCGTATCTCTGTAATGGACACCGGCGGCACCAGCAAGACCGCGGTCGCGCTGGCGGCAATGACGGCGACCAGCGGAACGGTCGCGACCGCCACGATGACCGGAGCAGCGAACAGCTCAGGCAGACGTGTGGCAGTGGCCCCGACAGGCGTCGGTAGGAAATACGCGGCAGCGACCAGCCCGGCCGTTAATAGCGCGCCCCACCGAAGCACCGGACGCCGCCAACACAGTCCGGCAACCAGTAGGCAGATGAGAAAACCCAGCAGGGCGTGCTCTTCTGCGAACGATTGGCGCCCGCCGTTGCCAAACATCAGTCCGACGGCGATGGTTGGCACCAGACCACTCACCGCCAGCGTTAAGCCGTCTCGTCGCCGATTTGAAAGGAAGAGCGCACCACCGGCGATGCCAAGGAACAGACCTGCGACGGGGCTCGCGAGTGCTGCTGCGACAGACAGAGCGGAAGCGATACGCAGACGACGCGAAACCAACGCCAATAGGGCACCAAGCCCGACAGCGAGGCCAAGTGCGAATGTCGTGCGCGTGACCACGAGGTTGCCAGCCAGGCAAACCGCCGCAGTGACCGCGCCGAGTACCGGTCGGGCAACCTGGACACGCTTCAACAATGCCGCGAACAACACGACGCTGACTACATATGCCAACGCCGTCGTAAGGCGTACGCCGAGCAGCGCCATCACA